>CAZBZA010000041.1:0-15429 GCA_964495865.1 uncultured Lentimicrobiaceae bacterium | reverse complement strand
TTTGAGTGTCTGCACACCCGCAGGGTGTCTGTACACTCAAGCAGCCTTTAGTTGTGTCTGTCCACTCCAAATTGCCGGATTACTCCTGCCGTTTGTCTGCACACTCCAAAAGTCAAATGGCAGACTCCGGTTTTTTGCGCACTCAATCAGTCTTTATCCCTTTAAAAACCCTGAAATCGAAATAGCTACTCTTTCAATTTCCGCTTCGGTAAGATCATAATAAAACGGAAGCCGTAAAAGACAATCTGCATAACGTTCTGCTTCTGGAAGCGGCAATCCCGCGTATTTGTCTTTATAATATGGGCTCAGATGTAAAGGCAGGTAATGGAAAACTGCCTGAATTCCATCGTTACCTAAATGCGAAATAAGTTGTTGGCGTTGCAAAGCGTTGTTAGTAACCAGATAAAACAGATGGCCGTTGTGGGAAGCATATTCAGGAATAACTGGTAATTGAATATCGCCTGATTGCTGCAACGGTCTCAATAATTCGAAATAGGAATTAAAAATCTGCTTTCTCTTTTGCTGAATATCTTCCAGCATTTCCAATTGTCCATATAAGTAAGCAGCTGCCAGATCAGATGGGAGAAAGGAAGAGCCAACATCAACCCAGCCGTATTTATCTACTTCGCCACGATAGAAAGCTGCTCGGTTAGTTCCTTTTTCCCATATGATCTCGGCTCGTGGTGCAATATTGGTATCGTTTACAACCAGCATCCCTCCTTCGCCACAGCTTATATTCTTTGTTTCGTGAAACGAAAAAGCAGCCATATGCCCGATACTTCCCAAAGGTTGGTTTTTATAAAAGGAATCAATGGAATGAGCGGCGTCTTCAATTACCAGTAACTTATATCGCGATGCCAGTTGCATCACATCCTCCATATTGCAGGCAATACCGGCATAATGAACAACAACTATTGCCTTTGTTTTAGCTGTAATGAGGCTTTCAATTTTAGTTGTATCAATATTTGGATTATCAGGATTGCTGTCGGCAAATACAATTTTTGCGCCACGGAGTATAAAAGCATTTGCAGTTGAAACGAAAGTATACGATGGCATAATCACCTCATCACCCGGTTCAATTCGTGCCAGCAAAGCAGTCATTTCCAGGGCATCAGTACATGAGGTAGTGAGTAATACCTTTTCAAAACCATACTTTTGTTTAAAAAAATCATGGCATTTTTGGGTAAACTGACCGTTCCCCGATATTTTTCCCGAAACTCCTGCAGCAGCAACGTGGTATGCTTCGCGACCTGTGAAATGAGGTTTGTTAAAAGGGATTTTTATGATGTTGACAGATGACATTATAGAAGTGTGTTAAGGGTCAAAATGGATACGGCTATTCGGGATGTGCTATTTTTTCATACTTTTGATTGCGCAAACCATAACAGATTATTCCGGCTCAAAAGTAAACATTTGCGTTTAAAATTTTTATCCGGGTTTATTTTAACTTTTCCACATGCAATCAGCACCTGATAAACAGACAATAAAGAATCTGCCGATATTTTTCATTCTTGGAAGGCCACGTTCAGGCACTACTTTGCTCCGGACTTTGTTCGATGCTCACCCCAATGTTGCCACTCCGGTTGAATGTGCCTTTATTATAAACATGAGCCAGAAATATGGGAAACTAAAATTTTGGTCGCGCGAGGATTTGCTGTCCTTTTATGAGGATGTTCAAAAGCACATTAAATTCGATACATGGGATATTGATCTGGAAAAACTGAAAAGGGATCTTTTGACTTTTGAGGGAGAAGTTTCATTTCAGACTATCTGTAAACTGGTACATTTTGATTACACCTCGTTATTTCCAAAAGAAGAAATAAAGTGGATTGGAGATAAAAATCCGGTTTATGCCACATACACTCCTCTTCTGCTCGAACTTTTCCCTGAGGCTAAGTTCCTGCACCTTGTCCGCGATCCACGCGACAATATAATTTCACTTAAAAATGTTGATTTCGAAGGTCCTTTTACAGCTTTGCTGGCTTATCGCTGGCAACATTCCGCACGTAAGCTTTTCCATATAAAAAATAAATATCCCGATCAGTTTTATACCATCCGCTACGAAGACCTGGTTAGCGATCCAAAAAAATACTACAGGGAAATGTGCGATTTCCTCTCGTTACCTTATTATGACCATGTTTTCGAATTTTATAAAAAACAGGATGAGGTAATGAAAAAATTTGAGATGGAGAAAGTAATGAAGTACCACAGAAGCCTGTTTTTTCCCATAAATACTAAAAAAGTAGGTCTGTGGAAAACCGAGTTACCCGATATAGATATCCGGATCACTGAATTTGTTGCGGGCCGCTGGACTAAAAAGTATGGCTACGAACGTAAGTATAAATGGCCGGGTTTTAGAGCTGCACTTTTTTCGCTGCCATGGCTTATTTATGGAAGTTCGCTTTATCTGCTGCGCGATTTTATCGACCATTTGCCCTTTGATTTAAAAATAAAAATAAAAAATCGCGGTCCGGTGCTTGCCCGCACTTTTGTAAAACTGAGGAATCCCGATTCCTGACCGAGATTATAACCAATGGCCCGGCGAAGTTTTTTAAAGGATATCAGCAGTGTTTTCGCGAGCAACATATTGGCTATTGTAAGCGCTTTGCTTATTGATATTGTGCTTTCGCGGCAGCTGGGGCCCGAAGGCCGTGGCTTATATGCTTCCATTCTTGTAGTTCCACTTATTGTTACAAGCTTTGTAATGCTTGGCATCAGGCGTTCGGCTGTTTATCACCTGGGGAAAAAAGTATTTGATGCCGACCGCACAGTTTCAGGCATTATTAGTTTGCTGGTTATTACCAGTATTTTAGCGGTTCTTATCAGTGGTACAGCTTTTCTGATACTGCTGCCAGAAGGGTTAACCTGGCCAATGGCAATTCTGGCTCTGATGTCAATTCCTGTAAAGCTGATTCTTGTATATTCAGGCGGGATTTTTATTGGAAATGAGGATTTTAAACGATCGAACCTGCAGGTATGGCTTCCTCTTTTTTATGATCTGATTGGAATCCTGATTTTTGTTGCGCTCTTAAAGTGGTCAGTGAGCGGGGCGTTGCTTGCTTTATTTCTGGCTAATATGCTGGTATCTGCAATGTCGTTACGCTATTTGTCAAAATCATTTAAAATTAAAATTAAATGGGATCAGGAAGTTATTTCAAGCCTTGTGAAAATCGGGATAGTATATGCTATTGCGGTTGTAATTATGCAGCTCAACTACAGGGTTGATATTCTTCTTTTGCAGGAATTATCAACGATGAGAGAAGTTGGATACTATTCGCTTGGAGTTGCAATAAGCGATAAATTGTGGCAGCTGCCTTCGGCGATAGGTCTGGTGGTTATGAGTAGGAGTGCCAATGTTGAAGATACAAACCGGCTCGATCGTGATATTGCCAAACTGGTCAGGATTTCGTTTCTGATCGTACTTTTGTCAGCAATAGTTCTTTGGGTTGTAATTCCTTATTTACTTCCGTTGTTTTATGGACAAAAATTTGCGCCCAGCATTGGCGTTGTGAGGTTGATGCTTCCAGGAATAATTATGTTTGTGATCGTACGAATTTTAAGTGGAAGGTTTGCCGGATCGGGGCAGCCAAAGCTACTTATTGGCCTTTTTGTTCCTGTGTTGCTTTTGAATATAATCTTAAACCTTTTTTGGATTCCGTCGTACGGAAGTTTAGGCGCAGCAATGGCAACCAATGTAAGTTATTCAGTTGGGGCAATCGGGATTTTAATCCTTTTTTCTGTGAAAATGAAAATACCTTTTTCGGAACTCATCCTATACAAACGCAGTGATTTCGATTTTATCAATAAAGTAGCAACCCGTTTCCGGAAAAAATGACAAAAGCATTTTCAATAGAAAAAGTGAAAAGCACACCTATGTTTTTCATCCTGGGCCGGCCCCGTACAGGCTCAACGCTGCTACGTACACTTTTTGATGCACATCCGCAGGTTATAATCCCGCAGGAATGGCCTATGCTGCTGCTGCTGCATCTTCAGTTTGAGAAAGTCAGGATTTGGGATAAACCGAAGCTGGAGGAATTTTATCAATCATTGTTTCAGCCGTTGCGTATCTCTTTCTGGTCAATCCGTAACTGGCCCGGTGTTGATCTGGAGCTTTTGCACAAAAACCTTTTGCTTTGCGAAGGAGAACAAACGCTCGAAACATTGCTCAAAGTAGTATATTTTCATTACAATTCGTTTTTCGATAAAAAAGAAATAGTATTAATTGGCGATAAAAATCCTGCCATCTCCAATCATCCCGAACTGCTGGCAAATCTGTTCCCCACGGCTAAATTTATTCACCTGGTGCGCGATTACCGCGATAACCTGGTTTCATTGCTCGAAGTGGATTTCGAAATGCCTAATGTTACCTTGCTCACTTATCGTTGGAAATACTCTTACCGCGTTATCGAAAAGGCTTCAGCTCTGCATCCCGAACGTTTTTTTACCATCAGGTACGAAGATATGGTAAGGCAACCGGAACAAAAGTTCGGGGAGTTATGCCATTTCCTTGGGATACCCGAAGATCATTCGATATTCAGTTTTCATACCCGAAAAAAAGAACTTGAAAATACTTTCCCGCCTGAAATCCTGCAGCAATACTTTAAAAGTCTGATGCAACCCATCGATGATCGTAAAGTTGGCATTTACAAACAAAAACTTACGCAAAAGCAGATTCGCATTGCCGATCTTGTTGCCGGGAAAATTGCTGTAAAAGCCGGTTATCATCGGGAGTTCACTAAGTTTACAGTTAAGGAATATTTGTGGGTAACACCTGCAATACTTTATACGCGAGGACTCTATTTAATAGGGAAAATGGTAAAAGTACTGCCGTATAAATGGATGCTCTGGCTGATAAACAAACCCTCGTTTATCGTTGGGGTTTATACCCGGTTTTTTGGATCAAAAACGAATATCTGAGGTGTCTGCACACGCGCAGCGTGTCTGAACACCTCAGATGATCTGCTCCGATTTTTCGCTATTTCTGATGTGTCTGAACACGCGCAGCGTGTCTAAACACATCAGAATATAAGATGGATTCATGGTATTAGAGGAAAATATCTTCCACATCCCTCTCAATCACATCTCCCGATATTAATTTTGTAAAATTGTTTACCTCTATTTCGAAAATAGCTTTCCCCAGCTCTACGTTGCATAGCTTAATGGAATACGGTAATCCGCAATATTCATTGTACGAGGAGTAATTCCAGTCTTCAAGTTTATCCACTAAATTAGCTTTCACAGGATTTTGATGTATGTATTTGAAAGCTGTCATTGCAGCGGTTTTATCTTCAAGGAATTTAGCTTTTGTTTTTTGTTGGAACAGGCTTCCTGTCCTGTTTCTTTTGTTGTTGATCAGTTTAGCATAACTGCTTTGTAATAGCTGAAACCCATTTGTTAAAGAAGTCATTTCATTGCCACCCCATTTTATTCGTTCCAGGCTTTTCTCATTTGCTTCCAGTAAAAAGTGAAATTGATTGGGCATCAGACACCATGCAATAATCTGACAATTGGGGACAAGGTATTTATAACTTGAATCTATAAATTGCTGATAATCAAATTCATTATAGAATATAGGTTGGCTGTTGTTACCTCTGTTATAGATATGATACAGGCCCGGTTCATAAATCTTCATAGCTTTTCTTTTGATAATAGTGTTCAGATGAGCGCTTACGAATTGATTGACAAGTTTCAGCTCAAGGTAAGGTTTGGCTCCAAAGTAAATTTCCTTCAATTCCAGCCAGGTCAGGTAAGGATGTGTGCAGACACGCTACGCGTGTGCAGACACATCCTTACCTGAAATATTTCCTGCTTCCTGCAATCCCTCTTCTGTGCAGATAAATTCCTGATGCGATAAAATAATTTTCTATTTTCTGTGCAATTCCTGTAATATAATCTTCAGGTTCCAGCAACAGGTATCCATCGCCTGATTCTTCATCCAGGAAAGCCCTTGCGGCTTGTTGTATTTTTTTTCCTTTGGTTTCGAATAATTCGCGTGTAAGATAATACTGCTGGTTTTCGCTATTTTCCTGTCCTTCACTAAGTGCATAGCCTAAACTGTTTACATACTCAATCGCTTTAGGATTATCGCGGAGCACTTTAATATGGGAAGTATTCCAGTTGAGGTAATAAAATCCTACTTCCAGAAGGCAGAGTGATGCAAGTACCGGAACAATTGTATTAATATAGGTTTCGTCCCACAGAAAAAGGCCTGATTCGGAAGTTCGCGCTTCCCAGTCCATGTTTTTATCGTTCAAAAGACCTATTTTAACCCCTTTATATTCAACTATATAGTAAAAATTTTCGAAATTGTTTATGCTGTCGAACCACTTTTGCTGCATTTCGGGAGTAATCTCATCGCGGAATTCCATAAAGCGACGCACCTCATCTGAATTGCGTTTTTCGCGCACAAATTCAATATCTTCCTGCCTGAGGCGGGATAGTGTTATGCCGTATTTACAGATTCTCATAATAAAGGTATTTAGTCACATTTAAACAACGATTTTATAGCGGAAAAATAATCCGGATTTCCAGATCATAGCTATTTATCTCAGAATTTTTTTGATGGAATAAGGCGGTTTTTTATTCTGGACCTGGTAAATCCGTGTCAGGTATTCACCTATCAGTCCGAGGCAAAGCATAATAATACTCGTTGAAAACAGTATGGCTACAATCAGCGAAGTATATCCAAGCGGAACATCATTCACCATTTTGTTTATAATGAAGCGGATGCCTGCAATAAAACTCAGTACCGAAAGAATAAAACCGCCGTAAGTCATGATGCGCAATGGAACGGCAGTGTAATAAATAACGATGTTGGCGGAGAGTTTAAACAATTTCCAGGTGGAATAGCCCGAGCGATGAACTGAGCGTTTTTGATGCTCCACTTCCGTGAAAGCGATATTGCTTGTGTACCAAAGCAATAGCTCATCAATATACATAAAGTGTTGCTGATGTTTCAGGATATTAGTGGCAAGATTTTTAGTCAGTAGCCTGAAGGACGAACCTTCACCCGGTGATTGTAAAAGAATACGCGACGACTTTTTGATGAAATAACTACCCAGGTTGCGCACCAGCGAATGTTTTTTCTTTTTTCCGAAGTAGCCATAAACCAGGTCCGCATCTTTTTCAAGGTAAACTTGTATCAGTTTGGTTATTTCTTCGGGCGGAATTTGCAAATCGTCGTCAATAGTGATTATCAGTTCGCCTTTTGCGTGTTCGAGTCCACAGAAAACTGCGTTGTGTTGCCCGAAATTTTTTGCAAGTTTTATAGCTGTAACTGTTTCAGGATATTGTTTTTTCAAACTAACCAGCACTTCCCAGCTTTTATCCTGGCTGAAGTCATCAACAAAAATCATTTCGAAAGTGTATCCCGCTTTTGCGAAAACAGCTGCAGTGCGGTCGTACAATCCAACCAGGGTTTGTTCGCTGTTGTAAACTGGTACTACAATGCTGTATTCCGGGCTCATTTATGGTTTGTTTATTGAGATGTGTACGACTGACTAAATTTTTCTTTTTATCTTACTGCTTTTGAATGTTTTTTATAGCTCCATGCATAGTTTTAGTTGAAGGAGAAAGCTAATTATGCCATTTTTAAATCTAAATATGATAAATTTCACTCTCACTATCCACCATTCGCTGTTCACTTTTCACTATTCACTATTCTCTTTTCACTTTTCACTTTTCACTTTCCACTCTTCACTTTTCACTCCCTACCCGCCCCCCAGCACCATGTTACTCCCTGTTACCCATTTGGAGGCATCCGAAAGCAAGTATAGTATCGCATTGCTTACATCCGACGGTTCGCCAAAACCAAGTGGCATCATTTTCTCGAATTTCTCTAGTACTTCGTTACTGATAGTTTTCCCGGCATCATCAACCATTGGAGTGCGTACAAAGGAGGGTGAAACACAATTGGAACGGATTCCTTTCACCGCCAGTTCGATAGATAAAACCCTCGAATAGGCCTCAATGGCTGCTTTACTGCTTCCATAAAGTGCACCGCCGTAATATGGATATTTTGTGGTGATTGAAGATAGAAAAACTATCGAAGCATTGGCTGCAACTTTCTTTTTTTTCAGCAAGGCTGCTGTAAGCAAAACAGGAGCCATGTAATTAACGCGCATTACTTCCGAAATATCGTTGGCACCTATAAATTTTGCCGGCAGATGACCTGTAACTCCGGCTGAATGTACAATTCCATTCAGTAAAGGAAGTTTATCAGCTAAAGCTGCAAATGAATCAAAATCAAGCAGATCAGCTGCAAATTGAATGTGCCCATTTCCTTGCAAGGCTTCAAATGTCTCTCTCAGCCTTTCTTCATTGCGGCCTGTGATTACAAGAAGAGCACCAGCTTTACTCAGGTCAATAGCAGATTGTTTCCCGATTCCGGATGAAGCACCTGTTATTAATATGGTTTTTCCTTGAAGTGAAAATTGTTCAGACATTAAAAGCAGGAGTTTGGGGTTAGGCTTTTAGGATTAGGGGGTTATCCCACAGCTCTTTTCGTTGATCTTTCAATAATCAATCAACTCAGGGCACACCACTTTATCCATTTCTAGCGCAACACTTCCCCATGATAATCCTACGCCAAAGCCACAGGTTAAAAGCTGGACTTTTCGAGTGGTGATCTGCTCACGAAGCTGGTGCACAATCGTTAGAGGAATGGATGCCGAACTGGTATTTCCGAAATTACGGATGGTATAAGGCGTTTTCTCTTTTTCGATCTTCATCATTTTGCGGATGGTTTCATTCATCAGCAAATTGGCCTGGTGCATCACAAAATAGTCGAAATCGGCAGTTGTTTTCGATATTTCCTGCATCAGTTTTTTAGCATTGGGGACTACTTCGCGTAAAGCAAAATTAAACACATCAATGCCGTTGAGCGCAATCTGAAAACGGGTGCGGTAAATGCCCGTTCCGTATTTCTTGTAGTCGAAGGACTTTTTACTGATAAAATTACGAAGTCCGCCATCAGGAATAATAATAGCGTCAAATCCTGATCCGTCCGATTCAAGATTGAAATGAATAGGGGCGGCATTTTCGTTAAGTTCAAATGCAGTTACCGTGGCTGCATCGCCAAACAAAGGATAAGTGCTTTTATCGCGGTACGATGCTGTTAAAGTTGAAATGTCACCAACACAAAGCAACGCCTTTTTAATCCGCGTGGCCGACATCATGCTGGCAATAGCCGAAATGCCATACACCCACCCGGAGCAACCCAGCCCGATATCATACGCAACACAACTGTGCGGCAATCCAAGCCGGTCCTGTATTATTCCGGCTGTGGAAGGAATGATAAAATCGCGCGACTGGCTAATAAAAATCAGTAATTCAATTTCGTTTTTATTCCATCCCAGGTCGGCAATAAGTTTTTCGGAAGCGGCATAACAAAGATCGGAAGTGGTAGTTCCAGGTTCAGCAACACGGCGATGTTCGACACCCACGGTTTTTACAATCATTTCGCGATCCTTCATCGACACCCATTTGTAATCGAGGTTCGAAACTTCCTTACGTGGCGCTGCCGCAGCAATACCTGCTAACCGTACACCGGCGATGGAGAAAATTGCCATTACATTCTGCTTTTTACAATTTCGAAAATATCGTTCACCGTTTTCGATTTCTGAATATCTTCGGCATTAATTGACACATTGTATTCGGTTTTAATCAGAGCTATAAGTATGAGGGCATTAATCGAATTCCATTCGAATGCTTCGCGAAAATTACTTTCCGGTTTCAACTTTCCAGGTTCAAGGTCTTCGAATTCTGCTTCAATGTTTTTAATGAAATCTTCAATCATTTGTGGTTGGGATTTTAAAATGGTATGTATACGTTAAGTGGCAAATTTATGCAAAAATATCCGTTTAAGCGATTAACGGAGCTTTGTTTTGCATTATAAGTTGTTGTTATGGGTACTAAAAGCCTTTTATTGCCGAACAAGGATTTCTCTCGGACCGTATTGGGAAAATGTGGGTTAAAGGATTTTAAATCAGATCAGGAAAGCGTATTATTTGATGATAGTAAATTTTGTTACAGCTTCCATTTTATGATTCTGAATTTTAAGCAAATAGCTCCCTTGAGGCAGATGGCTTAAATTAAATTCCGACGATTTGCCATCAAAGGCGAAAGAATGTACTATCCGTCCCGAAATATCGAATATTTCCAGTTGCGAACCAGGTTCAATTATTTCCTGTGAAGTAAGGCTAAAAATTCCATTATTAGGATTTGGGAAAACGGATATTACGGCTTTTTGCTCCTCCTTTTTCGTCGAAGTTGTAAACAGGTTAGCTAATCCGGTATCGCACTTTCTTACACTGTATTGCAGTGATATTGGTTTGTCGGTAATTACATGGGTGTAATAAATAAAAGCGCTGTCGCTGAAAACAACAGGCTCGGGATCAGTCCTTATTTCGACCGTGCTGTCGCTTACTCGCCGCATAAAATTATCGTCAGGATCAGCTGAAGCTATCCAAATTTCAGCAGGCATTCCATCTTTTCCCGAACCGGATTGGGCAGCCATAAAAGAAATATATGACTTGCCTCCGCAAGTAAAAGGTTCTGGAGAAGTAATATACACATACGGCTCAGGTAGCGGGCTGTCAAAATTCTTATACAATACCCAGAAATCAGGACTTATTTCCCTGAAAATTTTTAATGTTTTAAACCCATTGGTGCGGTACATAAACAACCTGCTGTTGCTGGCAGGGTCGTGCCACATAAACGGCGCACCGATAGTATCTTGTGATATTAAGGTTAAAAACGGAAGGTTACTGGCTGTTTCCACAAATCCGGGATGTCGCGATTTGTCGGTAGCGCAGCAAATTTGTTGGTTGTCGCGTGCAAAAAAGCCAAGCGTAATATTCGGATAATAGTAGCTTTTAAATAAATTCGTATTGTTAATCCAGTGTATCCCATCATCATCAAACGTTTCGAAAAGAAAACGAGCGCTTGTGTCGTTATAATTTGCCGTTGCCATTGTATACACTGCATTAGGATGCGCAAGTAGGGTAAAACAATGCCATCCCCCAAGTATCATGGTTGCCACTCCCGGGTAACGGATTCCCCAGATTGCTTTTATATAAACAATCTGTGTTCCCTGGCTGCTAAGCATCCATTCGGGCCCATTTACACTTTCAGCTCCGTTTGGTGATAAATTCCCGGTAACATAAGTTCCTTTGCCATCAGATGGTTTAAAAAGTCTCGTAACCGGGTCTAAGCCGCTAACCCATAGGTCGTTGCTGTCGGATTTCCAGCATACCAGGTTAAGCTCCGGATTGTATTCAGGATCGAATATGCTTGCCTGCGGATGAACGGCAAGAATATCTTTAACCACGAACTGACCAAAAATACCATAGCTGTATGATAAACTTATCAGTAGCACAAAAATGTATCGGATCATTGAAATTTTTTTAAAAGATCTAATTGATTGATGGCAAAATTAATCAATAACTTGATTCGGTAGTTTCTTGTTCAAATTAATATGATTATTAAAAAATTCGTTTGAGCTAACCTGAATTTGACAATAGTAGCAAAGCGAAACCTTTTTTTTTATGTTATCGAAACAGTTTTTTGTTAGTCATCGCTATTGCATGAGCAGGTGTATGTGAGTAAGAATCATGCTGTATTTGCGACAATGTTTCTTTCTATTCTTCAGAACGAATTGATGAATTTCAATATGTTTATTAATACCTTTGGCTTTATAAATGAAATTCTAAACAGAAATTGAAAAGAGCAAAAAAGAGAAAATGGACCCGGTACGAAAGAAACTTTTATTGATCAATCCCATAAGCCCCGATAACAGGGGGATTTCTGTAAACCAGGGGCAACGGTATCCGCCGCTTGGTTTGGGTATGGTTGCTGCTCTTACGCCTGATACCTGGGATATTGAAATCCTGGACGAAGTTTTTGATCCGTACAATTATACCACTGATTTCAGGGAAGCGGATCTGGTTGGGTTTACTGCTTTTACATTTACAGTTGTAAGGGCTTACGAAATTGCTGCCATTTACCGCGAAAAAGGTATTAAAACGGTTATTGGCGGAATTCATGCCTCTATGCTTCCTGAGGAAGCTGCTCAATATGTCGATGCTGTTGTTGTTGGCGAAGCTGAAGGCATTTGGAAACAGGTTATTTCCGATTTCGAAGCAGGTAATCTGAAAACAAGATACGAAGGTGGTTTGTGCGAACTGAAAGGTCAGCCGAAGCCGCGTCACGATCTGTTTCATCCCGGGTATTGGTTTGCCGCTATTCAAACTACCCGAGGATGCCCGATGAATTGCTCTTTCTGTTCAGTTACAGCCTTTAATGGCAATCATTATCGCATGCGCCCGGTCGAAGAAGTGCTGGATGAAATTGAATCCGTTCAACATAAAAGTATGCTCTTTTTTGTCGACGATAATATTATCGGCTATGGCAAAGAGTCGCGCGAACATGCACTTGCAATATTCCGCGGAATGGTTGAGCGGGGCATAACAAAACAGTGGTTTTCACAAGCTTCAATCAACTTTGCTGATAACGACGAAGTTATGCAGGCAGCTTCGGATTGTGGTTGCCGGCTGATACTGCTTGGCATTGAAGCCGAAAAAGCAGAGCAACTGAAAGAAGCAAATAAAATGCTCAATGCAAAAAATGTTGGTTCCTATGCGAATATTTTCCGCCGTATCCATCGCCACAATATCAGCATTTTAGGTACTTTTTTGTTCGGCATGGACAGCGATTCGGCACAATCGATGCGCGACAGGGTTAAGTTTATTTTAAACTCTGGTGTTGATGCTTATATGACTACCATTCTTACTCCGCTGCCGGGTACTGTTTTATTCAACAGACTAAAACAGGAAAACCGCTTACTCGATATGGATTATCCCGAAGGTTGGGGGCGATACCAGTTTACCAATGTGGTTTTTAAACCAGGCAAAATGTCGCCCGATGAGTTACTGGACGAAATGATGAAAAACTGGAAACAATTATACAGCTTGCGGACAATCCGCTTGAAAGCCTTTAAAACTTTCATGAATCAGCGAAACTGGAACCTGAAGAAATGGTTTTCAACCGGTACCGAAGCAACCGGATGGGCTTATTATACTAACTGGCACTATCACCAGTATATGAACATTAAATCAAAAAATAAAAAATTCTGATTTTCTCCTTCGCCAAACAAAACAGAATGCCAGCTGCAACAATTCCTGTAAAACGACTTTTGCTTATCAATCCTGTGAATTCTGTTCGCAAAGGTTTCCTTATGCGAAACCTTTCTACTTTCCCGCCGCTTGCATTAGCTATTATTGCCGCTTTAACACCTGCCGGTTGGGACGTTAAAATACTGGATGAAAATATAAAGCCATTTGAGTATGAAGATGCTGACCTGGTTGGACTCACCTCATTTACAGCCTCAGCAAACAGGGCTTACGAAATAGCCACAATGTACCGTAAACAGGGGACAAAAACCATTATGGGAGGAATTCATGCCTCAATGCTTCCTGATGAAGCTTTGCAGTTTGTTGATAGCGTTGTAATTGGAGAAGCGGAAAGCGTTTGGGAAACCGTAATCCGTGATTTTGAAAGCGGGGAGTTAAACAAAAGATATGCCGGCGAATTGCTTCCCATGGGTGGTCATCCTCTGCCACGTCACGAATTATTCAGTAACGAATACAGTTTCTCAGCCGTTCAAACCAGCAGGGGATGCCCGATGAGATGCGATTTCTGCTCGGTTTCCACTTTTAATGGTTGCCAGTACCGGCAGCGGCCTATCGAAGAAATTCTGGATGAACTCGAAATGATCCCTAATAAACTCCTTTTCTTTTTTGACGACAACATTATTGGTTATGGGAAACAGGCACAACAACGTGCTATTGAGTTGTTTAAAGGAATGGTTAAGCGTGGCATAAAAAAACACTGGGTTTCGCAGGCTTCGCTCAATTTTGCTGATAATCCTGAAGTACTTAAATGGGCAGCACGGTCAGGGTGTAAAATGATTTTTATAGGCTTTGAAGCTGAATCCGAAGATCAGTTACACGATACCGGTAAGAAACTTAATCTCCACATGGGGGTTACTGCATACCGGAAAGTGATCAGGCGTATTCACCGTCACGGAATAAGCATAAACGGAGGTTTTATTTTTGGTATGGACCACGATACTCCTGAATCAATAAATCGCAGGTATGATTACATGCTGAAGTCGAGTATCGATGCATTTCAAACTACCATACTCACGCCACTTCCGGGTACAGCACTTTTCGAGAGGTTAAAAGCTGAAAACCGCTTGTTACGCAACAATTTTCCTGACGACTGGAAATATTACGATTATGCCGAACCAGTAATCCAACCAGCTAATATGACGCCTTTGCAACTCGCTGAAGCTATGAAACAGAATCATATCAGGCTTTATAACCGGCAAAGCGTTAGAAAAAGATTCCGGCGATCCCTGTTTAATATCCGGCGCTTTGTTGCAGCTTCGTGGGGTTATGTTACCAATTACAATTACTATTGCATGGCTTTCGAAAAAGAAATACGCGCAGGCGATCCGGTGTATTCGCATTGGTTGCTGTCAGAAAAAGCGGCAATAAAACTTACTCCCATAGCAAATCGGCGCAAGCAGCAGGAATAATTGCTGGATCTTGCAGACCGCTCATATTCCTATTTATTTTGGTATCGTTATTTTTTCATGCAGACATTGGATTCACTTGAATTTGTCCACCAATTGCTTTCAAGACTTTCATTATTGTTGCAAATTGAGGTTTTGCTCCGTCCGACAAGGCTTTGTACAAACTCGGTCTGCTCAAACCGGTTTCTTCCGCAATTTTAGTCATTCCGATAGCTTTTGCAATATGTCCGATTGCATTAATAATATCAGAATTGTCTCCTTCTTCAAGTACAGTATTGAGATATTCTGCAATCATCTCTTTGTTGTCTAAATAGTCCGCTATGTCAAATTTTGAAGTTTCCATTTTTTAACTTTTTAATTTTTTCCAAATTTCTTTTGCTTTCTTAATGTCTTTTTGTTGAGTGGATTTATCTCCGCCAATTAAGAGAATAATAATTTTTCCGTTATTCTCTTTAAAGTAAACACGATAACCCTTAGCAAAATCCACTCGCATTTCTTGAATTCCATCGCCAACTGGTTTACAATCTCCAAAATGTTCATCGTTTTCTAATTTCAGAATTCTAAGCAAGATTTTCGCTTTGGCTTTTAAATCATTTAACTTTCTCAGCCATTTATCAAATTCTGTTGTTTTCTCAATAAAAAACATAATAAGTGTATCTATTTGAATACAAAATTAATAATATTATTCGATAATTTTCAGTTAACCATGATTTTTATTTGAAGGGTGCATCAAAAATTTACCACAACGGCTGACGCTTTGGCAAGAGCGGGATTAAATTGTTCCTCAAAGTCTGCCAGCACTACCTGTCCCTAGTTATCGGGAAATGTATGTA
>CAZBZA010000040.1:0-15543 GCA_964495865.1 uncultured Lentimicrobiaceae bacterium | reverse complement strand
TGCTGGTAATAAACGTTGCAATGCATCAGGTTGCAACCGAACTCGAAAGTGTTGTAGTTACTGCTTTAGGTATTAAGCGGGAGGAAAAGGCCCTTGGATACGCTGTTCAGAAAGTTGACGGGAAGGACTTACAAACTGTTAGATCTGTTGATGTTGGTACTTCACTTACAGGAAAAGTAGCCGGTTTGTCGGTATTAAACAGTACTGAATTTGGCGCAGCGCCTGAACTCTATATCCGTGGCGAAAATCCTCTTTTGGTAATTGATGGTGTTCCTTACGGCAATATGACCTTGCGCGATGTCCCACCTGATGATATTGAAAGCCTTAGTATTCTAAAAGGAGCTACTGCTTCTGCGCTATATGGTTATCGTGGTGGTGGCGGTGCCATTATGCTTACTACCAAAAAAGGAAGTACCAAAAAAGGTATTTCAGTTTCAATTAACAGCAGTACCATGTTTGCAGCCGGTTACCTGGCTATTCCCGAAACGCAATCCACTTACGGACGAGTTGTAAACACTGCTACCAACACTGCCGTTACCAATGGCGATGGTGCCTGGGGACCTCCTTTGGAAGGACAGGAAGTTATACAATGGGATCCGATAAGCCGTACCATGAAACCCATGCCGTGGCTACCTGTTGGTAAAGATAATTTCCAGAATTTCCTCGAACCCGGTTATGTACTAAATAACAACGTAAATATAATCCAGCAGGGTGAGTTAGGAAGTTTTCGTGCTTCGGCCAGCTGGGTAAAAAACAAAGGTCAATATCCCAATTCGATGTTCGACAAATATAATTACACCATTGGCGGGGATATAAAACTTAAGAAATTTACATTATCTTCAAGCATAGCTTACAATAAGCAAACATCACCTAACTTTGGTTTCAGCGGCTATACCGGCTATGACCCAATGTATTCCATGTTAATATGGTCATCGCCCGACTGGAATGTACTCGATTACAAAAATTACTGGGTTGTGCCTGATGAAGTTCAGAATACCAGTTATACCGATACAAACAACAACCCGTATTTCGACCGGAATGAAAGGACTCACAGCTTAAACAAAGACATCTTTAACGGAACTCTCTCTTTAAATTATGATTTTACAACATGGCTTAAAGCTACCATTCGTTCTGGTTTTGATACGTATAGCAACCGGCAGGTGATACAGATTTCGAAAGGTTCGCTGGTAAGTGCCGGTTCATCTACCGTACTTGAAAATGGAGACCAGGTGTGGGGCGAAAGCAAGTTAGGCTCTTACAATCTGGGGCTTGGAAGAGGGTATAGTTTCAATAATGATTTTTTACTTTCTGCTGACCATAAGTTCGAAAAATTCACTGTTGATGGCTTTGTTGGAGGAACAATTTACTCCCGTCAGGATGAAGGAACCGATTCGAGAACTCAGGGTGGCCTTTCTATCCCGGGATTTTACTCTCTGAAAGCCTCGGTTTTACCCGCATATGTAGTCTCAAATATTTACAGACAACAGGTTAACAGTTTGTATGGGCGATTGGCTTTCTCATGGAATGGTATGGCATATATTGACGGTACTTTTCGCAACGACTGGAGTTCTACTTTATCCGAAGAAACCCGATCCTACAAGTATCCGTCAGTATCAGGAAGTTTTGTTGTTTCCGAATTATTGTCTGAAATGAAATGGTTATCACTATGGAAATTGCGTGGTTCGTGGACCACAGCACGCAACATCCCAGGGATTTATGATATTAACCAGATATATACTATTACCAACAATGCATGGACTAACCTGAGCTCTGCATCATTACCAACTACAATCCGCAACGAAACTGTGTTCGCGGAAGGCACATCCACCTGGGAAATAGGTACGGCGGTTAACGTATATAATAACAGGGCTTCTGTTGATATAGCATATTACAATACCAGGATGTATGATCAACTTCAGGAAGCTGATATTACTCCTGCCACCGGATATTACAGTAGTTATATAAATTCGGACACTGAAATTACCCGTAAGGGTGTTGAAGTTACTTTAAACGGAACTCCAGTAAAGTCCGTCGATTGGCAATGGGATATTTCGTTAAACTGGTCGAAATATGCACGTTACTACACTAAGTTAGATACAGTTTACGAAGAAGACAAACCCTGGATAAAGGTCGGCGAAAGATATGATGCATATTCCCTTTATGATTTTCAGTATGATCCTGATGGCAATATAATACACAAGAACGGAGTTCCGCTCTATTCGGCTTATTCTTCAAAGTTTGGAAACTATGATCCTGACTGGATATGGGGCGTAAACACCACAGTCAGGTATAAGAACTGGAACTTTTTTGTTTCAGTCGATGGTCGTGTGGGTGGTATAGCCCAAACAACTACCGAAATGTATATGTGGCGCTCCGGTTCGCACCCCAATTCGGTAACTCCTGAGCGATACCTCGATGCTACTGTTCCCGGATCAAAAAATTACACCGGAGAAGGTGTGAAAGTAGTTTCAGGTTCAGCAACTTACGATACGTATGGCAATATTACCAGCGACGACCGCGTATATGCTCCGAATGATGTAGCCGTAACGTACGAATCGTATGTAAATACAATTCACGCCGGAACAGCCTGGGGTGGTTCGCCGTCACCACTCGAAGCGTATAGTACTACTTTTTTCAAAGTCAGGGAGATGTCGCTTACCTATGATTTGCCAAAAGAAGTATGTTCAAGGTTTAAATCACAGGGCGTTTCGGTGTCGGCTGTAGGCCAGAATATGTTTTTATGGTCGAAGCAGTTTAAGTATTCCGACCCCGATGGTGGCTACGAAAATTTCAGCGACCCATCCATCCGCTACGTTGGTTTTAACTTAAAATTGAATTTTTAAACAAGTCGGCATATTATCTCATGCCACATCGGAATAGCCATTAAATAATTTCAGGAGTTTTTTAACACGAAATTCTCAAAAACAGAAAGCAATGAAAAACAAAAATAAATATATCGGTTTACTGAGTGCGCTCATCTTATTTTTTGTGGCAGGCTGCAGTAAATTTGATGAAATCAACACCAATCCCGATGCCACAACCAAAGTTCCCGCATCCATGGAATGTACCAATATTGTATTGGACGTTCTCAGGCCGGGCGGCGATGCAATGAGTTTCATTTCAACAAATGCATTGCCCAAATATGTTGGTTTTACTGTTCTTGGAAAAAATAGTTATCAGTATAACAATACCGGAAGCGGTAGTTTTGGGTCAATGACCTTATTGCCCAATATCGAAGCTATGATTGAGGCTTCCAAAGGAGGTGTGATGGAAGACTCATACAAAGGAGTCGGCAGCTTTGCCAAAGCTTATGCTTTCTATAAAATGACGATGTGGATGGGCGATATTCCCTACAGCGAGGCAGGTAAAGGCGCTGAAGGACTTCTCGAACCTGGCTATGATACCCAGGAACAGGTTTTTATCCAGATTTTGGATGAGCTCAAAGCCGCTGACCAGTATTTTGCAATTGGAGCTAAGTTTTCGGGCGACCCAACGCCTTATAATGGCGATCCCGCAAAATGGCGTAAAGCTGTAAATGCATTTGCTCTGAAAGTGCTTATGAGCTTAAGCGCCAAAGAAGGAGTTGCATCATTGGATGTTAAAAACCGCTTTGTCGAAATTGTGGCAGCCGGTAATCTGATGGATCTTACAACTGGGTATCTGGGATTGGCGTATTCAACCCAAAACAAACATCCACTCAGTGCCAGCACTATGTTTGCTCCAAAAACAATAGTTAGCTCGTTGCTTATGGATAATCTGAAACGGTTAAATGACCGCCGGTTG
Source organism: uncultured Lentimicrobiaceae bacterium (assembly GCA_964495865.1). Lineage (GTDB taxonomy): Bacteria > Bacteroidota > Bacteroidia > Bacteroidales > UBA4417 > UBA4417. The sequence goes on along the minus strand of CAZBZA010000040.1, from coordinate 11,760 downwards.
TTTTATTACTGCGAACCTGCAGCCGCACTTATTGCCGCCGGGAAAGATCAATCCGATACCGCTGCTTACTTTGGCGTGGATGTTTCAATGGACTACGATGCCATGAACCTGGATTACAAAGCCAACAAATTTTCGGTTATCAACCTGCGCTATTTAAAGGAAGATGCCTGCGAACCACGTATGGTAATGACTTATGCCGAGCAGCAGTTAATTCTTGCCGAAGCCAGGTTAAGAGGCTGGATTACTGCCGGAACAGCTCAGGACTTTTATGAGCAGGGCGTAAAAGCAGCGCTTGCCGCAATTATGTCAACCAAAGAGAGTTATGCGCATACCATGCCCATTACCCAGGCTTATATTGATAGCTATTTTACAGGGGAGGCTGCATTTAAAGCTACAACGGACGAACAACTGAAACAAATCTGGATGCAGACTTATATTCTTCGCTTTATGCAGGATGCTGATTTCAGTTATTTTGAATACCGGAGAAATAAATACCCCGAATTCCCGATTAACCCGGCTTCAAGTTTAAACGAAAACAACACAAGCGCCATACCTATGCGTAGTACTTACCCTGGTTCCGAAACCAACTACAATCGCAATAATCTTACCGAAGCTTTGGATCGTCAGTATGAAGGGTATGATGAAATCAATAAAATAATGTGGTTGCTGAAATAATTAACCCTCCCATGTGGATATACTATCATTTGGGTTTTTCCACGAATTAAATGGGATTCTTCTTTTTAGAGGTCAGAAGACGGAAGTCAGAAGACGGAAGTTCCCTTAAATTGATATTGCAGTATTTTGACAGCAAACATGTAAAGTAAATGTAATGGCCAGTAAAACTTCTATTTGTAAGGATATAAAATTGTTGTGGGGAAGCTTCCGACTTCGGTCTTTCGACTTCGGACAAAATTTTCTTTACTCACAAAAATTACAAAGAGCCATTATCTTAAAACCTTCCTGATTTTAAGAAGTAGAAAGAATAATAACTGTTGAGCAACAAAGAAAATCAACCTGAGCTAAATAAAAATCCAATTAATTATTAACCTTCAAACCAAATTACATTATGAAAAAAACTTTACTAAGTTTAGTCATAATCCTGGCATTTGCCAGTTTTGTAAACGCCCAAGTGCCTGACAGAGCAGGCTGGTGGAAATTTGATGATGTCGCCGATATGCTAAAGGCTGATATCGGTATTCCTTTAACGTTAACCGGAACGCAGGCTTCAGTGCCCGGACCGGCTGACGGTAACCTGGCAACACAGGTTTCGTTAGGTAGTTATTTAACGATGACACATGGTATTGCCCCGAACGGAGGTGGCGATTCTGTTAATGAATATTCGGTGCAAATCGACTTTTCAGTTCCTGAAATCGGGAAGTGGCATGCTTTTATCCAAACAGATCCGGCTAACGGAGGCGATGCCGACTTGTTTACCAAATCAAGCGACAATACAATAGGAACTGCAGCCACAGGATATTCAGTTAACGCAGTTGCTGCTGATACCTGGTACCGGATGGTTATTTCAGTTAAAAACGGAGATTTCTTTAACGTGTATCTCAACGGCGAACTTTGGCTTACCGGAACACCTCAGGATTTAGATGGTAGGTGGGCCCTTGTAAATGAACTGTTGATATTTGCCGATGACGATGGTGATGATGCAACAATAAACTGCTCTGAACTCGGTATATGGAATGTTGCACTCAGTGCTGCCCAGGCTTCCGAATTAGGAAATGCTTCAACTACTCCTCTTGCTGCACGAAAAGGCTGGTGGAAATTTGATGATGCCGCTGATATGTTAAAAGCTGAAATCGGTTCCCCACTAACATTAACCGGAACACAGTCGTCAGTTCCCGGTCCCGAAGAAGGAAACCTTGCAACACAGGTCCCACTTGGAAGTTACCTGGCTATGAGTCATGGTATTACTGCAAACGGTGGTGGCGATTCAGTAAATGAGTATTCAGTACAAATAGATTTTTCGGTTCCTGAAATAGGGAAATGGCATGCTTTTATCCAAACAGATCCGGCTAACGGAGGCGATGCCGACTTGTTTACCAAATCAAGCGACAATACAATCGGAACATCAGCCACAGGATATTCAACAAACTTTGTTGCTAAAGATGCCTGGTACAGGATGGTTATTTCGGTTAAAAACGGTGAATTCTTCAATGTTTATCTTAACGGAGAACTTTGGTTGGCCGGCACTCCTCAGGATGTTGATGGCAGGTGGGCTCTTGTTAATGAACTCCTTGTGTTTGCTGATGACGATGGCGACGATGCAGCCATTAATTGTGCCGAATTAGCCATTTGGGACGTAGCATTATCAGCAGATGAAGTTATGCAATTAGGTGGTTTTGCCAGTAATGTTTTAGTTACAGGAATCAATGTAACCGGCACCGGTGGTGTAAGCATTATTGATACCCAGAGCGGAACGTTACAAATGATTGCTGAAGTTTTACCTGAGGATGCAACCAACAAAGTTGTTACCTGGTCGGTGACCGAAGGTACCGGTGGAGCAACAATCAGCGCAGACGGCTTGCTAACAGCGGTAAAAAACGGTATAGTTACTGTAAATGCAACTTCCACAGATGGAAGTAATATAGTTGGCAGCACTGAAATAACTATTTCGAACCAGGCTGTGATACTCGTTACTTCAATTACTGTAACCAGCGAAAGCGGAGCCAGCACTATTACAAACAAAGGCGGAACACTGCAGATGATCGCAACTATACTTCCCGAAAATGCAACCGAGAAAGCAGTTACCTGGTCGGTTACCAACGGTACCGGACAAGCTTCAATATCTGCAGAAGGTCTGCTTGCAGCCATAGCCGACGGTACAGTTACCGCAAAAGCAACTTCTGTTGACGGATCAAATATTTCCGGAACCATGTTGATTACTATTTCGAACCAGACTACAGTTCGTGAAAGAAAAGGCTGGTGGAAATTTGACGATGCCAATGATATGGTAAAAGCCGAAATAGGCTTACCACTTGTTCTTACCGGGACTCAGACTTCCATTAACGGACCTGTTGCCGGAAATTTAGCTACACTTGTACCCTTAGGAAGTTACCTCGATATGAATCATGGTATCCCTGCCAATGGGGGAGGAGCCCTTGTAAATGAATGGACACTTCAGATCGATTTCTCAGTTCCGATGTTGGATACGTGGTATGCGTTTTTCCAGACACTTGATGGTGATGCCGACTTGTTTGTTGCAAAAACTGAAGCTCCGGATATAGGACGCGTACCCAATAGTATTGGTTGTGGTTCCACCTGGTATACCGAAGCTACTATCACCGCAGATACCTGGTACAGGATGCTTGTTTCGGTTAAAAATGAAGAGTTTTTCAGAATTTATCTTGATGGTGTTTTATGGTTGGATGCAGCTCCCCAGGCTTTGGATGACCGATATGGTCTGAGCCCTATACTCCAGATATTCCAGGATGATGATGGCGATGATGGAGATATCAGGTGCTCTGAGTTAGGGATATGGGATGTAGCTTTAACCGAGGCCGAAGCTGTGGCTTTAGGCGATGCTACCACAAACCCCAATGGCGTAAATGATTTACAAGCCGGCAGAAATTCCGATTTGAGTCCAAATTACCCTAACCCATTCGCAGTTAATACAACTTTCCCTTATCAGGTTAAGGAAAAAGGAAATGTAACATTCCGTATTTATAATCTGGCAGGCATTGAAGTTGCTCAGATTAATGAAGGTGTTAAATTACCCGGTTCTTACAAACTTGAGTTAAATGCTACCAGTTTGCCAAATGGAGTTTATACTGTTCAAATGGCAACTGAACGCGGTGTCAGTATTCAAAAAATGATAGTAATCCGATAATGCCAGGTTGAGGTTTGAGTCGGTTTTGGGTGTCTCAGCGTTTGAGGCACCCTTTTTTTACCCGATTCGCCCCATCCGGAATCCTGATATTTGCAGTTGTTCTCTTGTAAGTAATTGACTATGAAATTTGTTTTTGCCTTTCTTATCAGCATTGCCGCAAGTTCTGTTTTTGCTCAGGATTTATCCCTGTATCAGCGTATTTGCGTCCAAAGCAAAGCCGAATCAATGGTACCCATCAGGCCTGGGATGCCGGGATTAAGACCTTTCTGGAACGAAAAATCGCTTATGTTTAAGTTTGCTCCGTCTTTCGAAAACAGCAATACAAACTGGATCATTCCAACGCCTGCCTATTTCCGATACTCTGCATTTTCATTTGTTGATAATCAATACTATACGTTTATAGCCTCTACGCCATACGAGCCTTTAACGCCCATATGGGACAAACTCCCGAACGGTGAAGTATATCTGAAAGTTGAAGCCGTGGGTAAGGACGAGACAGCGCATCTTTTGGCAGGAAGCAGAATGTTTTATAAAACCGCTGTATTCTCCCCGCCTTATCCTGTTGCAAAGTATAGTTTTACTGATGCTTTGAAAAAAGGTTTAAACTTCATCTATAATCAACCACATATTCAAAACTGGCTTACCATGGGCAAGCCCGATCACGAAAATCATAAATTATATTGCTATTCCGCGTTGGAGGTTGGAAGTGTTATAAATGCTATGCTTTTGTACAATAAGCACTTTCCTGGCAGCGATTCCTCTCTTGTTATTGCTGAAAAAGCTGCCGGTTATATTCTAGCCAATGCTGAGCCTGCGGGTGCGCCACTGTCATTTTTCCCTAAAGTATATGAAGGCACCGATATGTTTGCCGGCAATTACAAAGGTGAAGTAATAATGTCGGAACCTGCTTCCACAGGAATGAGTTTCCTGGCTCTTTACGACAGGACCGGTAACAAAAAATACCTGCAAGCTGCTATGCATATTGCTGATACATACAAAAGCACTCAACTTCCTTCGGGCACATGGTATATCCGTATTTATAAAGAAACCGGCAAGCCTGCGGCTGATGATTATTGCATACCCATAAATATCGTAAATTTTCTACTTATTCTGGGCGATAAATACCAAAATACTGATTACCTGAAAACCGTTGAATCTGCCATAGCGTGGATTTGGGATAATCCTATGAAAACCTATAACTGGACCGGCCAATTCGAAGATGTTTCAGCCCACAAGCCCTATCAGAATCTTTCGAAATACGAGGCATCGTGGTTTGCCCAATACCTGCTTGCCAATTATGAAAAGGATTCAGCTTACATCACTAAGGCAAAGGAATTAATTGCGTTTTGCGAGGATCAGTTTGTAGTGTGGGAAAAACCGGGGATATATGATAACTGGGGAAACTCTTCCGACAATTGGCATACTCCCGCCGTTCTGGAGCAATATATGTGTTATGTGCCCATTGATGCAAGTTCTGTTCAAATGATAAATACGTATTACCTGGCTTATAGCATAACCAAAGAGGAAATATTCCGCGAAAAGGCATTGGCACTGGCTAACAGTCTTGTCAATTCCCAGACCGAAAACGGTATGATACCAACTTTCTGGGCTCCCGGTTTCATGGAGTTCTGGAATAATTGCATGGTCAGCAGTTTAACAATGCTCGATAATCTCAAAGAAATACAAACTACTGCAGTTCATGATTAACTTACGTTTAAAAAGAGAGAAACTTGATGAAAATGCATAACATACCGGTTTTTGCGAAATCAATGATTTTTGCAATTGGAATTCTGTGTTCGCTCCATTCCATGGCTCAGCAACTGGCTATTCCCGAAAGGATTGGTTGGTGGAAATTTGACAATTCAGCTGATTTGAAAAAAGCAGAAACCGGTTTCGGAATGGATCTTACTCTTGTTGGCTCGCACGTTGCTGCTGCGGGACCGGAAACAGGAAATGGAGCTGTTCGTATCGGAACTGGTAGTTATTATAAAATGCAACATCAGATTTCTCCAAATGGCGGAGGTATCAAAGTAAATGAATATACCCTGCAGTACGATTTTAAAATTGCGGCTAACGGAGTGTGGCATGCTTTTTTCCAAACGGATATAAATAACTCAAATGACGCTGATTTTTTTATAAACACTTCTGGAAATATGGGTGTTGCCGCCGTGGGTTATGGCGCTTATCAGATCAACCCGAACGAGTGGTACCGTTTAATTGTTTCTGTTAAAAACGGGAGCCATTTTACATTTTATCTCGACGGTGAACTGGTGTTGAATGGTAATATTCAGGCAGTTGATGACCGGTTTTCGCTGGAGAACCTGCTATTGGTTTTTGCTGATGACGATGGCGAAGATTCCGAAATTTATTGTTCTGAACTGGCCATATGGGATCAGGCACTAAGCAGTGAGCAAGCCGCAGAATTAGGTGGGTTTGGCCATAATGCCGGCCCTTTTATGATGACCAGGATACCTTACCTGCAGGCACAGGGCACCAATACAATGACGGTTTGCTGGCACGATATTTCGCAAACAGGTACTAAAGTTCAGTATGGTTTCGACTCGGCTTTAAGTTTGGTAATGACCGGGACCAGCGAGCTTGTAAGCGATCCGTACCGCTGGCACACAGTTAAATTAACAGGCCTGCAAGCCAATACCCGGTATTTTTACAAAGTACAAAGCGGAGGTGCCGAATCCGGAATGTATTCGTTCAAAACTTTACCCGATTCGTCCTATACAGGTAAACTCCGGTTCGTGCTGCTCAGCGATACACATGCAACAGATACTACCATGGCAGGGAAAGTACTCCGTGCCGCGCGGGATAAAATCACCGGATTGTACGGCCCTGATATCGAAAATCATATAAACGGAATATTCCATTCAGGTGATGTGGTGGTAAGCGGTGATATTCCCGGGCAATACACCAAACAGTATTTCAAGCCTTTATCCGCATTATCGCCTTATATCCCAACCATGGGTGTAGCCGGGAATCACGAAGGTGAAAGCCCTTATTTTTATCAATACCTCAAGTTGGATGATCAATCGGCATTCCCGCAGATAACCAATTTAAAAGAAAAGGTATGGCGGTTAAGAGTTGGTAATTCGCTTTTTATAGGGTTAAATACAAATATTATTGATTCATATGGCGCCGCCCAGGCGAATTGGCTTAATGCTAAATTGAACGAAACGGAGAACGATACAACTATTGATTTTGTGTTTTTGTTTTTTCACCATCCTCCATTGTCCGAATTGTGGGTTGTTGGTGGAACGGATTATGTTATGAATGTACTGATCCCTATTGTTAAAAAATACACCAAAGTGCAGATGATGCACTACGGCCACACTCATGGTTTTGAAAGAGGAACAATTACATCGGAGAAGCCTGGCGGGGATTTCCGGATAATATGCGGCGGTGGAGGTGGTGGCCCCAACGATCCCTGGCGCGAAGGAGAGAATCAGGATTTTAATGATATTCATAAAACCTTGAATCATTATTTCTTTCAGATTCTGGAAATTGACATTGCAAATCATTCATGCCTCAATTCGATGTACAGCCTTGGAAACAATAATGATCCCCGTAATTCGGAGCTTATGGATACGTGGTATAAATCGAAAAATCAGGCTGGCCCGGAAACGCCTGAGTTGATAAATTTTGAGAGTGTTGAAAATCAGATTCATTTCAATACATCCGGATTTTCAGGCCCCGACTCTTTGATGTCAGTTCAGTTTCAGGTAATTGATAGTTTGCAATCGTCAAAAATTGTACTTGATTCGATCACGCATTGGACAAATATTTATAATATTGATCAATATTACAAGCCGGTTGATGTTAACAAGGGAATTAATTTGTTGCAAAGTAAAATAGCGCTTTCGCAGCTTTCGGCTGGTAAGGAATACTATTTCAGGGTGCGGTATCGCGATCATAATCTGAAATGGAGCGAATGGTCCGCTTTAACAAGTTTCTCCTCAGTGGGAACTGATGAATTCCAGGGCATGCAGCAAGGTTATTATCTGGAGCAAAACATTCCGAATCCATTCCGGAATCAAACAAAATTCACCTATAAAGTGCCTGAAAAGTGTGAGGTAATTTTCAGGGTTTATGATAAAAATATGCGGATTATCATGGAAATCAACGAAGGTGTTAAACTTAAAGGAACCTACACCCTTGATTTTAATGCAGAAAACCTGGCCAGCGATGTGTATATTTACGAAATGAATGCAAACAACCTCTCAGTGTCGAAAAAAATGATTCATATCAAATAAAACTAAAAGCAAATAATGATTATGAAAAAGAACCCGATTATCCTTTTTTTAATTTCAATGCTGTTTTTTGTCGCACCAGCTACAAATGCACAAGAGCCCATGAGCGATTATGAAAAAATGATGAACGAAAGGAATAAAGTCGATTGGCCTTACCTGAACTGCTACAGGGAGGATAACAAGAAACTTGGCTTGCCGGCTGCCGGCGAAAAAAGAGTCGTGTTTATGGGCAATTCAATTACCGAAGGATGGAAATACCTGCGTCCTGAATATTTCGCCGGTAAACCTTATATCTGTCGTGGAATAAGCGGGCAAACCACACCGCAGATGCTTATCAGGTTCAGGCCCGATGTTATTGCCCTGAAACCTGAAGTTGTACTGATTTTAGCAGGTATCAATGACATTGCTGGAAATACTGGCCCGTCAACGCTTGAAATGATTGAGGATAACCTTACCTCAATGGCTGAACTGGCAAAGTTTAACGGCATAAAAGTAATTTTATGTTCAGTGCTGCCGGCTTACGATTTCCCATGGAATCCGGGCGTTTTCCCGTCGGACAAAATTTTACTGCTTAATACATGGATTAAGGAATATGCTGCCACCAATGGTTTTGCTTACCTCGATTATTATTCGTCAATGGTGGATGAACGGAAAGGACTAAAAGCTGAATTCTCCGAAGATGGAGTTCATCCTAACGTAGCCGGTTATAAAGTGATGGAGCATCTCGCTGAAATGGAAATTGCTAAAGCTCTGAAAAAATAAACCAAAAGTTCTGCAATGCTTTTATAGCATTCCTTTTTCAAATGGCATAGACACTTCATAACAAATTGGATCACACTCAGATAAGCACACTATTGTTTCACCAAACAAATCATCCAAATGAAGACTTCAAGAATCGCAATCGCATTATTATTCCTATTCTTCGCCCTAAATACCTTTTCGCAATCAAAAGAGGGTTATGCTTTGGTATGGGAAGATAATTTTAACGCCACCTCACTCGATACTCTTAGCTGGAGTCACGAACTGGCGCAACCGGGCTGGGTTAACAACGAATTACAGCGTTACACTAATGATAATATCGAATTCGCTGACGGTAACCTCCTGATTGTTGCTAAAAAAGAGAACAATGAATATACCTCAGCCCGTTTAATTACAAAAGGGAAGCGGACATTTACCTACGGAATCGTCGAAATTAAGGCTAAAATCCCCCAAGGAACCGGAACGTGGCCTGCACTTTGGATGCTGGGGCAAAATATTGACGAAGTCAGCTGGCCTGCCTGCGGTGAACTCGATATTATGGAGCATGTGGGCAAGCATCCTAATTTTATTCATTCCACTATTCATAATCCATCAGGCTATGGATCAACGCCATATACAGGCATTCTGGAGGTAAAAGATCCGTTTAATGAATTTCATGTTTATGGCATGGAGTGGACTAAAGAGTTTGTTGACTTTTTTATTGATGGAAAATTAGTGTATCATTATCAGCCTGAGATGAAGAATGCTGACAACTGGCCTTTTGATAAACCGTTTTTCCTGATTTTTAACATTGCAATCGGTGGTAATTGGGGCGGACCAACAGTGGATGACACATTATTCCCTGCAGTTATGACCGTTGACTGGGTTAAGGTTTACCAGAAAAAGCAGTAAGGCAAAAGATCGGTAACACTTCCAATCCCAAAAATCTGGAAATATGAACGAAGAAGTGAAAAAGCTTAACCGGATAGCTTCCATTGATGCATTGAGGGGCTTTGATATGCTGTTTATTATTTTTCTCGACCATTTTTTTCAAGCATTGAATGTGGGAGTGGGCTCGCCTTTTACAAAAGCTCTGGCAAAGCAATTTGATCACCCTGAGTGGTTTGGCTCATCGCTTTACGATATTGTTATGCCTTTATTCCTTTTTGTCGTAGGTGCAGCTATACCTTTTGCGTTATCGAAACGAAAACAGGAAAACGTCGGTTTAAAGGCAATTTATGTAAAACTCATCAGGCGTTTTGTGATACTTTTTGTTTTAGGCTGGATTGTTCAGGGGCATTTACTGGAGTTCAATATCGCGACGTTCAGCGTTTTTAGTAATACACTTCAAGCCATTGCCGTAGGATACATCTTTTCGGGTATTGCCTATATTCATTTTAAACGCAATACCCGCTTGCTCATTTTTGGTGCAAGCATACTTATTTATACGTTACTGCTTACCATTCCCAATGTTCCGGGAGTTGGTCGTGGCGTTTTACTGCCCGATAGTAGTTTTGCCTGGTATGTGGATCAGAAGGTATTTGGCGATTTTCAGGACGGAACGCAATATACTTGGCTGCTTAGTGGATTTGGATTTATTGCTACCACATTATCAGGCGTTTTTGCGGGCGAACTTATAAAATCGGATTTGCCCCGCAATAAAGTGGCTTTGTATTTATTTGTTATCGGAGTTGCCGGAGTTGTGGCCGGAATGTTACTTGGAATATGGCATCCGATCATTAAAAAGCTGTGGACAAGCTCTTTTGTGCTTGCATCCTCGGGTGTTTGCTTCCTTTTATTGTCGTTATTCTATTGGATAATTGATGTGAAAGGAAAAGTCAAATGGGCATTTCCCTTGAAAGTTATTGGTATGAATGCCATTGTGGCGTATATGCTTTCGCATGTTTTTAATTTTCACCTGATTGCCGAAATGGTGTTGTACGGATTAAAACAATTTGTCGGCGATTTTAATTACATGGTGCTTGCCATCGGTGGTTTTGGCATTCTGTACCTGATACTTTGGTATATGTACAAAAACAAAACTTTTATAAAAGTTTAGCACTTATCTGCTGAAATGAGTTCATTATTTGCCAAATTAATTGATCATGAAAAAAACTATTCTCATCCTTATCGGGATACTAATTATTGGCACCATGCAAGCCCAGGAAGAAATTAAATTATACAAAAACGCACCTGCCGAAAACAGCGGAATCACCGAAAAGGAAACGAATTACGATAATTCCTGGGTTACCAATGTTACCGAAGCCCGGATGTACGCCTATATTGTTCCCAAAGAAAAAGCTTCCGGAGCTGCTGTTTTAATTTGTCCAGGCGGCGGCTATGGCGGTCTTGCGGTGGCTCACGAAGGCTCACAGGTTGCTGAATGGCTGAATACACTTGGCGTTTCGGCTTTCGTGCTTTATTACCGTATGCCAAACCATCATTCGGAAATTCCGCTAACTGATGCGCAGACTGCAATTCAGATTATCCGCGAAGGAGCCGGGAAATGGAATATTGACAAACAGAAAATCGGTATTGCAGGTTTTTCGGCCGGAGGGCACCTGGCTTCTACTGCCGGAACACATTTCGACGAAATAAACCGTCCGGATTTCATGATTCTGGTTTATCCTGTTATTTCGATGACAGGCGATGGAACCTGCCAAAACCTGTTAGGAGAAACTCCTTCAAAGGAACAGTTAAACCGCTTTTCGAATCAGCTTCAGGTAACTGATAAAACACCACCGACCTTTATTATTGCTGCGTTGGACGATGATGTTGTTTCAGTTGAACATAGCTTCATGTTTCACAAAGCGTTGCAGGATAAAAAAATCCCTTCCGAAATTATTACTTACGAAAAAGGTGGACATGGCTTTGGTATGCGCAAACAAGGATTGCTTATTGATAACTGGACTGAGCAATTGAAAG
>CAZBZA010000039.1:0-15681 GCA_964495865.1 uncultured Lentimicrobiaceae bacterium | reverse complement strand
GCCGTTTTTCCCGATCCGGTGTATCCTCCAATTAAAAACATTGGCCGGCCCGACGAAAACTGTTTCCTGATATAGCCGCGATATGCTTTATATCCGCCTTCGAGTAAAAAAACCGTGTACCCGGCTTCAGCGTAAAAAGCTGCAATTTTTGCACTGCGCATGCCTCCGCGCCAGCAATGCAGGAGTATTTGTTTTTCAGGAGCAATTTCCTGAACAGCATTCAGATAGTAATCAGTTTTTTCACCGGCAATGGACTTACCGAGCTCGACAGCCTGTTCCTTACCAATTTTCACATAAGTAGTTCCAACCCTTGCTCGTTCGTCGTTATCGAAAATCGGAATATTGTGAGCTCCGGGAATATGCCCCTGCCGGAATTCGCCGGGCGAACGCACATCAATAACAGGAAGGCGAAGTGCCATGAGCAGGAATTGTTCGGGAGAAAGGATTTCGGGAGACAAAGGATTTGTTGGGGTTTGGGGGTTAGGGGTTGGGGATATGAAAGGTTTCTTGTTTCTTGTTTCTTGTTTCTTGTTTCTTGTTTCTCGTTTGAAGGGTTTGGGCTTTTGAATTTGGTGCTTGGAATTTGGGATTTAAAGGTCTCGCACGCTTACACTTTCATCAATATAAACCAGCAGTTTCCTTATCCCTGAATAGCCCATTTGCAAAAGCAGATCGCCATAATTATCAAGCTGTTTACGGTGTTTTTCTTCCGGCATACCGGTTTTAAATTCCATGATAACAGTTTCACCTTTGTAAAAAACAACGCGGTCGGGCCGATATACGCTTCCATCCGGAGTCAGAATTCCAGCTTCGGGTTTTATTTCAACATTTTCGCTGAAATATTCCTTCAATAAATCATGATTCATGGTGGATTCAACCCGTTGGCGTAACGAAAGTTTCTCCTCATCATTCAACAGGTTAGCCGAGGCCTGAAAATCAACCACAGCAGAAATATCGTCTTTCGTCCGGATAGCAGCCAACGTATCATGTATCAGTGTTCCCCAGGCTTGTTTGTTTTTAGCCGGATCGGTACTCCAGTAAACCGGTGCACGACGGGCAATACGGATGCGGCCCTGCCAGGGCGACGATATCATACCATCTTTCAACATATTTCCTCCGGGCAATATTTTTTTTTCTTTTGCTTCAAATTCATCAATGCCCCTTGTAAAAGCCCCAGCATCCTGATTCCAGTTTTCAGGATTCATATCAATATATTGTTTCAGCAGGTTGGGCAGATTATTGGGATCGCCATTTCCCGGTTCGCGGGTTATAACATATAACCGCTCAGCCGGACGTGTAAATGCCACGTATATAAGGTTAATCATATCCAGCAGCGAACTGTTGCGCTCTTTCTGGTATTGATCCGCATAACCTACTTCCTCCATACCGGTGCCGGTTTGCAGAAGCGCCACCGGCAATCCGGGAATCACATCTTCTTCCAAATCAACCCATAGCTGATCGAATGTTGTTTTATGCTTTTCGGTTGCCATCGGCCATATCACAACAGGGAATTCCAACCCTTTCGATTTATGAATAGTCATAATCCGGATAGCATCAATTCCTTCGGGAACCACTACCGAAAGCTTGCCCTTCTTTTCGTCCCAGGCATCGAGTAAATCAGCGAGGTGCGTGCCTTGCCTGCCCGAAATTTTATTTACAAAATCGAGGAAGAACTGAAGATAAATATCATATTCACCGGCATTGAGTTCGAAAATCCGGATAACTTCTTCACAAAGATCATACAATGGCAATCCGCGTAAAGCACTGATATTGAATTCGATTCCATTTTCGCGCAACACACTTTCAATCGAGAAGTGTTGTGCTTTCTGCATTGGAAAATGGCGGATAAGTGAACTGTTAACCTTATGATTATGAATAAGTTCATTCAGAATACCAGCAACTGCAACAAGGTTTTGAGGATTGTTGATATGTTGCAGAACGGTAACCACAAAATTAACTTTTGGCGAAGCTGCAAGTAACAGCGCTTCGGCCGAAACTACACTTATTCCTTTCGACATCAGGTATCGGGCAATAATACTGCCTTCGCGGTTTGAGCGGGTTAGTATTGCGATATCAGCTTTCGAAAAACCTTTGTCATTCAGATCGTTAACCAGATCAAACACTTTTGTGATGTTCAGTTCTTCAAAATCAGCTTTTGAATCATAGGGAACAAATTCAACCGAAACCAGTCCACCGCTTTTTCCGGGTGTAGTTTCCTGCTCATGATCCGTGTAAATAGATTGAAAACCAGCACTCAACTGTTGAGAAAGAAATCCAAAGAAATCGTTATTGAAATTAATTATTTCGGGCTGTGAGCGAAAATTACTCTTCAGGATTCTAGGGCTGTAGTTCGCGCCCAGGGCTTGTTCCGCATCGGCGAAAACCTCTTTTTCATAGTTTTCGGGTAAGGCAGGAAGCATCATAAACTGCTCGACCTGTCCGTTGCGGAAACGATAAATAGCTTGCTTGCCATCGCCAACCACCAGGTTATAACGCCCGTATGCCAGCGAATCGCCAATTAGAGGCAACAGGTTTTTCCATTGCAGTTCCGAAGTATCCTGAAATTCATCAATCAGGTAATTAAAGTATTTTTCGCCGGTACGCTCGTAAATAAACGGGACAGGCTCTTTGAGAATAATATCTGTAATCCGCTTATTGAATTCCGAAATATGAAGGATCTTTTTCTCGCGGCGAATGGTGTCAATTTCCTGCTCCATCGCGTTAAGCACACCCACCTGGAAAATATTCTGTTCAATCATTCCAAGCAATTTATATCGAACCATCCCTTTCTCAATCAGCGAGTTACACTCATAAAAATACGAAGTTAACTGATCGGTAACTGAACTGATAGCCGACATTTGCGACACAGTTGCTTTACCTGCAATCCATTTATTGTCGTCAATGGTAGTTCTTACATAACTATTCGGGCTGCTGATTTCGCCGTTTGCCAGTTTAAAAAAATATGCCCCTATCCCGTTTCGTCCCTGGAAAAAAGAAGCATTATCGATACCATTATCCTGAATCAGTTTCTTTGCTTTTTGAGCCGGCGCCGTAATGCTGGCTTCAAATCCTTTACGCAATTTGCGGATATCGCGGGCAATTTCGAGTAAGCGCGTTGGCGAAATATCTCGTAACTTATTGATAAAATGATAGTTTCCTTCCGAAAAAAGAAACCCGGCAGTTTTCTTGATATCCGACTCTATGTGAAAACTCTTCTCATCCTCGGCTTTAGCTTCAGTAAAATCAATAAGCACTTTGGTCAGGTCCTTATCTATACCTGCTTTGCTGATAAGCTGTTCAACGGCTTCGTCGAGCATCAGGTCGCGGTCCATTTCAATCTCGAAATCCACTGGCAAATGAAGGTCGTGGGCAAAAGTGCGGATAATCCGCGATACAAAACTATCGATAGTACGAACCGAGAAATCATCGTACTCATGTAAAATCCTGATCAAAGCGGCTTGTGCCCGTTTAGTCACTTCTTGGTTGGAAAGACCTGTGGTTTTTGACAGATCCTGCATCATAAATTTCACCACCGGACCATTGGCAAATTTCACAGGATCAGAAAGTTGTATTAGTCCTTGAACAATGCGCTGTTTCATTTCGTTGGCAGCTTTATTGGTAAACGTTATTGCCAATATGTGCCTGAAATAACTGGGCGATTGCAAAGCCAGGGTAATATATTCGCGCACCAGCGTATAGGTTTTGCCCGAACCGGCCGATGATTTATATACCGAAAAATTCTGTTGAGAGTTCACCCAGCTAAGGTAAGCATTTTGTTGAACGACAAGTTTTGAAAAGCCGCTGAAAAAGCCAGCTAACAAGAAAAACATAATACTCAGAGATGAAATCGGGGCTCAAGAACTTTCATTTAATAACAGCAGGAAAGCCTGATTCCAAAAAAAATGCCCTGGTTAAAGGGCACATTGCTGATCCAAAAAAATTAAAGTTGTTGGTTATTGAAGTGTTACCATACCGTTATCAATTGCATTTGAGGCAATTACCGAAGTATGGAAAGGAATATCATCAATGTATGCCTCTTCTTTAAGAATGGTTTTACCGGCAGGATTCTGATTAAGTATTTTAGCCGAAATTTCTGAAGTGTTGAACGGGATATCATCAACAGTCGGTTCATCCTGCAATTTCAGGTTCATCACTTTACATTTTATAAAGCGGCAGAAAATTGCCCTGGTGTTAAAAGGGATATCATTGATGTAGGATTCTTCGGTGAGAGTAAAACGATGGGGAGGTATAGCGGTTGATGAAAATCCGGTGCTGAAGATTCCGAAAAACAGTATGAAGATAATTGTTCTCATGGTAGCAAGTTTTAAGGTTTTTGGTTTATATTTTTTTAAAATTCATTCTACCATATGACGTAATAGACGAAAAATAGTTACTCATTAAAATGTTAAAAAAATGATAAATGATAAAACAGGTGTTAGAAAAAACACCTGAACATGAATAAAAATGAATGATTTGTAATTATTTCGCAGGAATGGAATCGGCTTCTGCCAGTTTTGTTTTCCTGCTTTTAAACAGGTCGCGGAACTTAGTAAATTCTTTTCGGTATAAAATCCCTACTCCTTGTGTATAAGGCGAATACCCGTTAGTAAGTTCGAGCGAACTATTGGTCCGGTTAAAACCTTTAACCCTGAACCTGCCATCTTCGGTAATTTTTACTTCAACCAATACGTCACCAATAAACTGATTTGTTTGGTTGGATGAATTATAGGAATTGCCCACTGCACCATCAATAGTAACCCTGTTATCGAATAATTGAGTGGAAAGTGCCAGTTCAAGTTCCTGGGGTGTAAGCTGATCGCCGGGACGGTAGTTTACACCGATATCAAAATCTTTCGATATTTTGGAAAGCAAACTGCTGAGTTGTGCGCTTAAAATTTCGTAGGATGACAGACCAAACGATGCGCCTGATGAAGATATTCCGGAGGAGGAACTGAATGTATTTAAAACAAGCAACGAAATCATCTGCTGGTTCATTTCGAGGGCGTTGCTTGTGTCGATCAAACTAAAAACCTGCCGTTTCATATCCTCGCTGGCATCGGGCAAAGCAATAGAAAACCTGATATCAGGATTATACAAATTGTTGGAGAGGTTTATTATACAATCCACATTAACACGGGTACCTTTATACTCGGGCTGAACATTGAGACCAGCCAAAGATGTTTTCACTTTGTAAACTGCCTGAAGGTTAATATCAGAATCGTACGGACTTCCGTTAAACGTAATCAAACCTCCTTTTTGAATTGCAAAATCCTTTTTCAGAATATTCTCAAAATTGAACATAAAATTGCCATTGTCCATGATATACTGGCCAAACATCGAATATTCGCCGCGTGTATCAATTCCCATGTTAATAAGTCCACTGCCACGCACATCAATAGTTCCCATCTGGTAAGGCAGTATGATACCGATATCGGCAAAACGGGTTACATCAAGCCCGAGTTGAAGTGAAAGAACAGAAGTTTCTTCGGGAGTAACCTGAATTTCATGCTTTTCACTATCTTCTTTTTCGCGGTATCGTATAAAGCTATTCTGGGAAATGCTCCTCGAAAAACTAATAGGGATAAACACACTGGTTCCTTTATCAGAGGTTATATTGGCCTTTAAAACAAGGTTGTCGACAGGACCTTTAAGTGTCATGCTACCAGTTGCTTTTGCTCTGCCATAATACATTTCGACCGGGCTGTATGGCGTATTAAGAGCCGCCAGGTTATCAGCTTTCAGATTTATATCCAGTGCCCAGTCCGAAAAAGCCTTGTGATGAATGTTTCCGGAGAGAATACCTGTTCCAAATGTCGAATCACGAAGCACAATATCTTTGAACCACATTAAATCTTTATCGAAATTAAAATTCCCGGTAAAGGAATAGGAAGTCCGCAGGTAATCGACGAGCAATTCGGTACGCATAAGATCGAGTTTGCCTTTAAGCACCGGATCGGAAAAATCGCCGGTAAGGGTCATTTTGCCAGAAGCCCAGCCCCGCATCCGGGAAAAAACGCCTTCGAGAAATGGTTCTATTGTCTTGATTTTTAAATTATCAACATCAATATTCAGGTCGAAGTTGTCATGTTCTCTTTCAGGATAAATATTCCCGAGAACTTTTATAGGGTAATGAGTGGAAACGTTTCCTACATAAATAATCTGCACATCAACAGCGAGCAGACTATTCCTGCTATCCCATTCGCTCTTTATTGATGCATCACCCAGATTTTCGTGGTTGAATCCAAACTTTGAGACTGTAATATCGGATACAATCCGTGGTATCTCATAAACATCGGAAACACTGACACTTCCGTTCAGGAAACCATCAAAATCAATACCGATTTCACGGGTAAGAACATCGAGGTTCGAGAGGTTGAATCCTTCCATATTCAACTTTAGAACATTGAGCGGATCGTGCGAGGCTATGCCATTGATTACCATCTGGCGGTGATTATTGACAAAGCCAAAATTTTTCGCTTCGAAATAGGATGAATCCATTACAAGCTGATTCCCTGGAATGGCTGTCCATAAAGTATCATTAATCATTATGTCAGCTTTATCGAGCGAGAAAATAAGCCTCGGATTTTGTTTAAATGAAAGAGAACCAGATATTTCCGATTTGTTGTGATCTACTGTTGCTAAATCATTCCATCCTAATCCGAAACGCACAATATCATCGGATACAGTAGCTGACAATTTAAATTGTTCTACTTTTTTTGATGCCGACTCAGCCGGAACATCAGCGACTCCGTCGATCTGGCTGCATTCCATGCGTATATTTAGCTTTTTATCTGCCGAATTACCCAGTAACGACCAGTTGCGCAGTGCAAATCCATTTACAACTATCAGTGGCGAACGACCGTTGAGGTTCACCAGTTTTACAGTGGGATCAAAAGAACCTGAAATCACTGTTCCGGTGTGAATTTTAATCCACGGAGCAAACATACCGGTAAGCAAATCTGTGTTATGCAGATGGATGGTATAGTCGAAACTCCCTATATTTTTACGTTCAACGGAGGTTTCTTTCTGTGCCAGTGAGGGTAGAAAATCAGTAAAAACCATGGTAAGGTAATCGGCCATATCATCAAAAGTATATTGCCCGGTAAACACCGCGTTTGCAAAATCGCTGTTAAGTTGCATGCGTTTACCACTGCTTCCCAGAGAAGTAGTAACAACCGACAGTTCTTTCATATTCAGCGTTTTTGCTCCTTTAATAAAACTGGTATTGGTAAATCGGAGTGCTCCTATCAGGTTATCGAGGGTATTTCCCTTGAATTTAAATTCCGTATTGGTTGTAAGGAAAGCAACGGAATCATCCGAAATCAGGTTAAGCTTAGCCAGGTTAGCATTAAGAATACCGGCCTGAAAATCGAACGCAGGTAATTCACCGGCCAGATCGACAGATCCAAAGAAATCGAGACCCAATAATTCGTCGTTAATAAATATTCCGCCGGTAAATTTTTTATGCTTAAATTCTCCATCAACATTGATCAATCCATAAGTATTGCCATCGTATTGCAGGTCAGTTATTTCGCCTTTAAATGTAAGGTTAGCTTTATCGAATGAAAAATTCTGCCCTTTTACGACGGCATAAAGGTTAAGAGTCCCTATTTGTTTGATATCAAGAACCTTACCTGCATTAAATGACTCAACCAGAATCTTTCCGTCATACTCATAATTTCGGGTCGCTTTGTTATTAATAAGTAACAGATCGGTTGTAAGTTGCCCTACATCGGTTATGAATGTTGCTTTCGAAACAAAATCATTATAAAAACCTGTAAATCGTCCGTTTACCTTCACATTTCCAAGGCTGGCTAATTGTGCCGGAAGAATAATTGTGTTTACGCTATCCGAATACGGAAGTGTAAATGATTGTATATCTGATACGTTAGTTATTAATTTATCAATTTTTAGGTTCACGAATGTCTCTTCCACATCAGGAAGGCCGTTGAGTTGAATATTACCCTGAAACTCAGTGTAATTGCCGAAAGAAAACTGGAAATCCTTGGCAGAGAATGACGAAACAGTTCCTCGCACTTTTCCTGAAAAATCAATAATATTCTCCATTCCAAATACATCGGATGCAAACGAAACAATATCGCGCATATCAAGCTGCGAAGGTTCAATATTGGCTGTAATCTTAACACTGTCAATAAAATAGTCGAATGCTTCGAATGAATTAAATTCAAATTTCAGATCGAGCGACAGCCTGCTTTTGCCAGTGGTGATCCGCAACTTTTCGGCACTTATTCCTCTGGGACAAACGATAGCCTGGGTCGAAAAATCGTCAAGCAAAAAACCACTTTTCTCCTGGCAGGTTAATTGCCGGAAATCAGCTACAACACTATCACCATGCAGCGAAATATTCCGGACTTCGAGATTGAGATTTGAAAAATCCATATCCGAAAAATCGATTCCTTTCACCGGACTCATATAACGCTCATCGCGAAAAGCAAAATGTGATTCTTTGATTCTCAAATTATTACATTCCAGCATCCAGGGCACTGAAGGCGTTGTATCTGCTGATGTAGAGGCAAAATGATCGAGTATGAATTGTAGGTTAAGTGAACTGTCGCTCTTATACTGAATTAGATTTATATCGGCGCCTGAGAGCAAAATTTCGTTTAAATGCAGTTTATGATTGCTGAAATCAATTGTTTTAACATCGGCCCGGATTATATTAGACTGTAGCAACACATTGTTGTGTAAGTCAACTATTTTAATATCAGTAATAACAGCCTCTAAAAACCAGTTAAGCCTGAAATTGCCGATAACAACCTCAGTCCGAAGCTCTTTGGAAAGGAATTTTGCGACCTGGTGAGCCAGCACAGTCTGAACCGGGGCTGTTCGCAGCAACATAAAACCGGCCAGCGGCGTAAGCAACAGGAACAGCAGGACACCAAGTAATATGCTAACTGGTTTTTTGATACTTTTGCAATTTAAATCGTGATACTAATTTCAGTTTGGCCGGGGTAATTATTTGTTCTTATGCCAGACAATAACTTTCCGCTAAATTTATGCCTGCATATATCCTTGGTATTGAATCATCCTGCGACGATACTTCAGCAGCTGTGCTGATGAACAACGTAGTACTCTCCAACATTATTGCCAACCAACAAGTGCACAAGGACTTCGGAGGAGTGGTGCCTGAACTTGCATCCAGGGCTCATCAGCAAAATATTATTCCTGTTATCGACAAGGCTCTCAAGCTTGCAAATATACGAAAAACTGATCTCAGTGCGATAGCGTTTACACGTGGTCCCGGATTGCTGGGATCGTTGCTGGTAGGCACTTCTTTTGCCAAATCGTTTTCGCTGGGGCTAAATATTCCGCTCATTGAAGTTAACCATCTGAAAGCTCATATTCTTGCGCATTTTATTACTCAGCCGGGCAAAGAAAAAACATTGCCTGAATTTCCTTTTTTATGCCTTACCGTTTCGGGTGGGCACACTCAGATAGTGAAAGTAAAAGGGTACAATGAAATGGAAATAATAGGCCAAACCATTGACGATGCTGCAGGCGAAGCTTTCGATAAATCGGCAAAAATATTAGGACTCGAATACCCTGGCGGGCCACTGATTGACAAATATGCCAAAGAAGGAAACCCGGATGCTTTCGCTTTCGCTAAAACCAATATTCCGGGTCTCGATTTCAGTTTCAGCGGGTTGAAAACATCATTCCTGTATTTCCTGAGAGATAGCCTCAAAAAGGATAGTATGTTTATTCAAAACAATCTGAATGACTTATGTGCTTCGATGCAATCGGCTATTATTACAACTTTGATGGCTAAACTGAAACTTGCCAGCCAGCAGACCGGAATAACAGAAATTGCTATTGCAGGCGGAGTTTCGGCTAATTCGGGTTTGCGAAAAGCAATATCCGATATGCAGGAAACGGCAGGATGGAAAGTACATATCCCTGAATTTCAGTTTACTACCGATAATGCAGCTATGATTGCAGTAGCCGGATATTATAAATTCCTCGATGGCACTTTTGCCGAACAATCGGTAACACCATACTCGCGGGGAGGAATTTAGCGGTATAGGCAGAGATAAGTTGTATCGGTTTCTGCTTTCACATTAAAAGTCACACCTTTTTCGACCCTGAAAGTTTCGAAAGGCTTGTAAACTTTATAGCTTGTTTCGCCAGGTTGCATTACATGAAGTTCACCGGAGGTAACAGTCATAAATTCAACTGATGAGGTTCCGAAATTGTATTCGCCGGCAGCCATTACACCAATTGTAGCAGGGCCGTCAGGCATTTCGAAAGCAATGGATTTTACGTTTCCGTCGTAGTATTCGTTTGTTTTAAACATGGTTTTGAGTTGTTAATCTGTTTGGTTTTATTTATCAGAATTATCTTTTTCAAATTGCCTTTTGTCACTTTTCGATTATTAAACCCGGAATTATACCAAGGTAAAGGTTTGAATGAAAAGCTCTTTTGATAGAAACTGTGGCTCCTTCCCGGATCATTTTATACTCTTCTTCCTTAATGTAGAATAATTCACCTTTTAAAATAATTTCATAAATGTGAATTTCTTTCATGGAACTATTGAAGATTTTGGGAAACAGAAACGAGAAAATACTTACAGGCATAGAAGCACTTCCAGCCTCATAGTCAACACGATAATTTATCGTATCAACTTTCACTTCTTCAAATTTTACTTTATTAGTCATTAGATCATATCTGTACTTTTTTGAAAGTAACAGAAAAGCAACTACTCCGGAGGATATCGCAAAAACAGTTAAAATGATAAATAACAAATCAAAAGAATGCTTATAGCCAGAATAAACTAAGTTGACCAGAAGAATAAGCAGAGTTATTGCCAACGAAGGGAATACCTGGTTTAAAAGTTTTTTCATGACAACTTTCCTGTCACTTTCATTCATTTCCGAATTATAAACTCCAGCCTTTATCATAATGCTAACAGAAGTAAAAATTGAAATGATTCTTTAATTTACTACATCAAACCTCTCCGGCAAACCTCGCTTTAACGACTTTGTGTTGTGGTTGTAATGAAAATATTGACGGTTTATTATTCCAGATGGGAGATGCTCGCGGATATAATCGTTCATAAAATAATCGAAAAGCAATTGAGCATGTTTTGCGCCCGACTGATCAGCCATTTTATAAATATCATTTACTTCGAGTGAATCGCGATTGCCAACAAGCCCTACGCTGAATTCCATCAGATCCAGATCCACACCGATATTAAAATCATCCTGAATATATCCTTCGAGGTATAAAACCTGCTTATTGCCAGTGTTTGCGCGACTAACTTCGAACCAACTGCTTAGGTTTACCTGGTTTATCCTGTAACTTTCGTAGTAGGGCTCACCGTCTTCGAGTGAATACATTTCGTAGTATTCAATGCGGTGATCTTCTTTTAATTCAAGTTGGGCAATCTGTATGACCCATTTCGGATCAGGCAATGAGAGGAAAATATCCGAACTTCCATCGAGGTAAACATCATATCCAAGTTTGATAAGTTCTCCGATCAGGCTATTTGTAAACTGCGTAAGAAATACAGAATCAGAAATATAAGGAACAAAAACCGCTTGTGCCCAGGCGATAGAATCAAACTCCTCCTGGCTATACTGGGCAGAAGTATCGAAGCTGATAGTAAGGTTGTCCTTGTAAATTTCGTACAGCGGAACAATCATTATTCCGCTTCCGGTATGATTTTTCACATATTTACGGGCCAGGTTGCGCTCGACGCTGCATCCTGTGAAAAACAGGATGAAACACATACCAATAAGCACAAAATTTCTGAGCATCCGCTGTAATCTTAAAAATGTATGATTACAACTATTTATTCAGCAGAAAGATCCTGCATCATCTGTTCTGCAAAAGCTTTACCGTACTCAATTCCTTTGTTTATGCCTTCTTCGTGAGGGGTAAACTTAATATACAAACCTTCGCGAAAATACTTCAGTTTCAGGTTCGACATATTGGATTCGAGCATTTTAGCAGCTTCGCCACTCCATCCGTAAGAGCCAAACGACGAAGCGAGTTTTCCTTTGTCGCGCAAAGGATTAATAGCTGCAAAAAGCTGGTATACAGGCATAAGTATGTTCTGGTTGATGGTTGGGGAACCAATCATTACACCCGTACAATTCGACATATAATATTCCATATGTTCGAGCGACATATTTTCGATATCATGAACTTCTACATGCACGCCGGGAACCATGCTTACGCCTTTAGCAATGGCCTCGGCCAAAGCAGATGTGTTGTGATAAGCCGAAACGTAAGGAATAAAAACCATAGGTTTTTCGCCAAGCGAAAGTGCTTCTTTTGCATATTTTTCGCTCAGATCGACATATTTTTTCCAGTTGCTGCGCAGTATAGGGCCGTGACCCGGACAAACGGCTTTAATTGGTAACGGCCTGATTTTGTCGATAGCCCTGAGCATAAACTTGCTAAAAGGCTTCAGAATTACATCGAAATAATACCTGAAAGCATCGTCCCAGTTTCCAACTCTGTCGTCGAACATACGCGAATCGCAGTAATGAGCGCCAAAGGAATCGCAGGTAAAAAGCAGTCCGTCTTCTTCGAGGAACGAATATATTGAATCGGGCCAGTGAAGGTTTGGTGCACCTACTATTTTAATCTTTTTATTACCGAGATCGAGTACATCGCCATCACGCACCTGAAGATGTTTAAAATCGCGGCCCAACATGTCTTTCAGGTAACGAATTGCGTTTCCGCTTCCTACAACTGTGGCGTTGGGAGCTACTTCGAGCAAACGATGCAAACTACCTGAATGATCGGGCTCGGTATGATTTACAACAATATAGTCCAGTTCGGCAGGATCAACCAGTTGTTTTAATTTTTCGAGGAAAACCGGAAAATATTTGTCTTTAACCGTTTCGACAAGCACTTTCTTTTCTGCATTAATAAAATATGAGTTGTAAGTGGTGCCATAGGGTGTATGCATTACAACATCAAAAGTAACCAGTTCGCGGTCGAGCACTCCTACCCAATGAACGTCATTGGTAATTTCAAGAATTTTATCGTCAATCATAAGTGTAAATTTTCTTTTATGTTTTTAAAAAAGTGTCATCTGGATACCTCTTCCTGCATCATCGTCATCCTCTGGGAAATCAGGTGGTTCCGGAGGCGGAAGTTTAATTTCAGGTTTTGTGTCTTTCTTAACTTTCTCTGTTTTTTCTGATTTTTCTGATTTCTCTATTTTTTCTATTTTCTCTATCTTCTCAGCTTTTACTTTTTTCTCTGCTTTTTCTTTCTTCTCAACTTTGGCTTCTTTTACTTCTGCAATCTCCTCTTTTTCAGCGGATTCTGTTGATTCTTCCAAGGATTCTGATTCATCATTGGTTTCCGAATCTTCTGATGTTTCTGATTCGTCGGTAATTTCCGATTCATCGTCCTGGCTAAATTCCTCTTCAGGTTCAACTTCCTCTTCTTCTTCCACAGGAATAGGATCGAGCCATGTAATAAGGCTGACTGGGTGATTGCTGAGTTTTTTACCTTTTGCTTTCAATCCCATCACTTCAACAAATTCATCGAGGATAATTTCTTCAGGATCAACAGGTTTTCGTGCATCTTTGTTGTCGTATTCCACTTTAATCTGTGGACGTTTATCGGCAACTGCTGCTACAAATTTATTTCCATCCTCTTCGGGGAACATGCTGACTTTTTTATCCGACATCTCCGGAATAAATCGCTTGACGAAATATGCCTTTTTGGGATCGCTGTAGTAAATAACGGTGAGGGCTTTCGATGGATTGAATTTCTCGATAAGAACCATATCTTCTTCAAAATGGTTCGACAGATCAAAACTCATCAGCCTATAAAAGCCTGAACGCGTGAGTGTAAGAATTTTATCATCCTCTTTAAAAGCTCCCAGGTGCAATCCGCGCTGATCGGTATTTAACCGCATCACAGTATCGTCGTACCATATATCGCGTGCGCCAAGTGTTGAAAAACCGCGTTCGCCCTGCACTATTTTCCTTACCGGATTTTTTGTGAGTACATTGCCCTGCGAACTTCGTCCTTTTATAGCCAGTTCCGAAAAATCGAATTCGAAATTCAGTTTTTTGAGCCTTGGCTTTGGTTTCAGGCTGACCTTAATAATTTCCGATTCTCCGTTCGGATTGGCTGTAAAATACAAGATTTTCGATCCGGGAGCGCCTTTGGTAAGCACGTAATCCTTATCACGCACCACACCGGCTACGGCAAACCGTTTAACGTAAACCGCCCCCATTCGTCCATCCTGATAGGCAACATGATACACGGTACGGTTGTCGTTTTTCTTAAAAACATCGATATGGATTACGTTTTTGCCAACGAATGCTTTCTCAACAACGCGGGTAACGGAAAAAGTACCATCCTCGCGGAAAACGATAATATCGTCAATATCAGAACAATCGCAGACAAATTCATCCTTTTTCAGACCGAAACCTGCAAATCCTTCTACACGGTTAACATAAAGCTTTTGTGTGGCGGCGGCAACAGCAGCAGCTTCGATACTTTCGAAGTTACGGAGCTCTGTTTTACGTTCGCGACCTTTGGCATATTTTTTCCTTATGGTTTCATAAAAGGCAATAACATAATCGGTAAGATGTTCGAGATTATGCCTTACCTGCATCAGTTCTTCGTTCAGGTTGCGAATATGTTCGTCAGCCTTAAAAGCATTGAATTTCGAAATTCGTTTAATGCGGATTTCGGTCAGCCTGAGAATATCTTCTTCAACAATGGTACGGTAAAACTCTGGCTTATATGGCTCCAGACCTTTATCAATTGCCTGGATTACAGCTTCCCACGTTTTACATTCTTCAATATCGCGATAAATCCGGTTTTCGATAAATATCCGTTCGAGTGAAGCGAAAAGCAGCGATTCCATCAGTTCATTCTGACGGATCAATAATTCAAGTTTTATCAGTTCGATGGAACGTTGAACCGAAATATGCAAGATTTCTTTGACACCCATAAATTGGGGACGTCCCTGATGGATAACACACGAGTTGGGTGATTCAGAGCGCTCACAGTCAGTAAAAGCATAAAGCGCATCAATGGTTTGATCGGGCGAAACGCCAGGCTGCAGATGTATCAGAATTTCAACATCCTGGGCGGTATTGTCATCGATTTTACGAATCTTGATTTTCCCTTTTTCGCTTGCAGCGATAATGGTATCAATCAAATCGCCGGTTGTAGTTCCCCAGGGAATTTCGGTAATAACAAGCGTTTTTTTATCAACCTGGCTGATCCGCGCACGGATACGGATTTTACCTCCACGTAGACCGTCGTTGTATTTTGTAACATCTGCAAGTCCGCCGGTGGGAAAATCAGGAACCAGCACAAAATCTTTTCCGTTTAGCACAGCAATCGAAGCATCAATAAGCTCCACGAAATTATGCGGCAGCAATTTTGAAGCAAGTCCTACCGCAATTCCTTCCACTCCCATTGCCAGTAATACGGGAAATTTCATTGGCAGGTTGACAGGCTCTTTATTCCTACCGTCGTACGAAAGTTTCCATTTGGTGGTTTTAGGATTAAAAGCCACATCGAGGGCAAATTTCGACAGACGCGCCTCAATGTAACGCGGAGCGGCTGCACTGTCGCCGGTGAGAATATTTCCCCAGTTTCCCTGGGTATCAATCAACAAATCCTTTTGGCCCATCTGCACCATAGCATCGCCAATAGAAGCATCGCCATGCG
>CAZBZA010000038.1:0-15725 GCA_964495865.1 uncultured Lentimicrobiaceae bacterium | reverse complement strand
CTTACTCAGTAAAAGTTACCGGCTCTGATCAGGGCTCGGTATGGGGAGGAGCCGACGGAATATACACCGACGATTCGCGCCTGGGAAAAGCAGCAGTTCATGCAGGATTATTGAAGGTAGGCCAGGAAGGTGTTGTAAAAGTGACCTTAGTTGCTGGTCAACAGAAATACACAGGAAATACTCAAAATGGTATAACAACCACTAATTACGGTGCTTATTCCGGAAGTTATAAGTTTGCCGGCGGTGCAACCAATACCACCAGCACAGTAAATACAAGCAGCACCGTAATTACCACCAGCGGAACTATTAACGATCCCGGAAGTATGACGAGTTACCGCAAAAATACAGGTCAGACTTACTCTGTAAAAGTTACCGGCACTGATCAGGGCTCAGTATGGGGAGGAGCCAACGGAATATACACCGACGATTCGCGCCTGGGAAAAGCAGCAGTTCATGCAGGATTATTGAAGGTAGGCCAGGAAGGTGTTGTAAAAGTGACCTTAGTTGCTGGTCAACAGAAATACACAGGAAATACTCAAAATGGTATAACAACCACTAATTACGGTGCTTATTCCGGAAGTTATAAGTTTGCCGGCGGTGCAACCAATACCACCAGCACAGTAAATACAAGCAGCACCGTAATTACCACCAGCGGAACTATTAACGATCCCGGAAGTATGACGAGTTACCGCAAAAATACAGGTCAGACTTACTCTGTAAAAGTTACCGGCACTGATCAGGGCTCAGTATGGGGAGGAGCCAACGGAATATACACCGACGATTCGCGCCTGGGAAAAGCAGCAGTTCATGCAGGATTATTGAAGGTAGGCCAGGAAGGTGTTGTAAAAGTGACCTTAGTTGCTGGCCAGCAGAAATACACCGGGAATAACCAGAATGGTATAACAACCACTAATTACGGTGCTTATTCCGGAAGTTATAAGTTTGAAGAGGGTTCAGGCGGCACCTTGTCAGTGGCTGAAATAAATAAGGATCCGGGAAATTTAGTAAGTTTTCGTAACAACAACGGCCGGGTTTATACTGTAAGAGTAACAGGCACCGATCAGGGATCAGTATGGGGCGGTTCCGACGGAATATACACCGACGATTCGCGTTTGGGAAAAGCTGCCGTGCATGCAGGATTGCTGAAAGTGGGCGAGGAAGGCATTATAAAAGTATACATTTTACCCGGACAGCAAAAATATACCGGCAACACACAAAACGGCATTTCTACCATCAATTATGGCTCATATTCAGGAAGTTTCAGGTTTGAATAGCTAATTTGATTTTAAAACATCAACTCCGTTCGTATGCATCATATATCGTGATGCTTCGAACGGAGTTTTTTTTTCCCATATGCACTTTAAACTTCAATAGGCAATAATTACTTTTCGTGAAAACACATCCTCTCCTACCCTGAAATTAAGAAAATAAATACCCTGATTTAATCCGGCAACATCCCAATAAATTTTTTGATTCCCTTTTTCAATACTGCCATCAAACACTTTGCATGCTAACTGGCCCATGCTGGAAAATGCTGTAATCTCCACCTTATCGGATTGAGCCAAAGTCAGACTTAATGTTGCTATACCTGAAACCGGGTTTGGATAAATTTCCATCATTAGGTTTGATTCTTTTGATAAAGCAACATCTTCAATTCCAACATTCTGATAACAATCACTCTGAAAATTCCCTAACAACAAAGGTGACCCGGGAGCATTTCCCTCAATGGTAAAAGAGGTTGATCCAAACCATTCGAGTTCGTTCGGATAATCGCGCCATTTGCCATACACATCCACAGTATATGTGCCGGCAGACAAAGGCCCGATTTTAGTCGCAAGATTAAAATAGCATAAACAATAGGCGATATCACCGGTATCAATTTCGTAAACATTAATATGATAATCGAGCTCATTGAACTCCATAACAAATAAAGATGCACAATTTGTATGGTAACTATCGTGCCTTATAATTGCAGTATCAGCATTAACGACCGCATAAATTGTATCGGCCTGAGTATGGCTCAAAAAGCCGAAAAGGCATAAACAACCAATTAGAAGAATCTTTTTCATACATAAATAATTAAGCATAACAAATATACCACATATAGATATTTATTGTTCTTGTGAAGAGAAATAAAAAAAAATCATTCTAAATTAAACTTTTAGTTGTATAACTATGTTTTTAGTTGTATCTTTGTACAAAGTTTTAAGATTATGAAAAAACTAACCAAAGCCGAGGAACAGATCATGCAGGTTCTGTGGGAACTGGAGAAAGGATTTGTAAACGATATTGTAAGCCGCCTGGCAGATCCCAAACCTGCTTATAACACTGTTTCGACCATTGTACGCATACTCGAACAGAAAGGATTTATTGCACACAAAGCATATGGCCGCACACACGAATATTATCCATTGGTTCAAAAAGAGGATTACTCCCGCGAATACCTGAATAATTTCACTCAGAATTATTTCAGCAATTCATACAAAGCACTGGCTTCATTTTTTGCCCAAAGCGAAACTCTGAGCATCAAAGAACTGGAAGAAATTAAAGTACTGGTTGAGGAACAAATCAAGAACCATAAAAAGTAGAAGCCATGAATACTTTCATTACTTATATTATAGCTACCATTGTATCGCTGGGTATATTTTACGGCGCTTACATTTTGTTACTTCGCAAAGAGGCGTTGTTCCGGTACAACCGTATTTATCTGCTCTCGGGCTTACTTCTCTCCTACCTGGTTCCACTTATTACAATGCTGCCAGCCTCTTTTTTCAGGCTGTTTCAAAGTTCAGGAAACGATGGGATTTTACGAACAATTACGCTTGCACCGATCGAGATAAGTGCAAATGCCGTTAATAATCCTTCCTTTGTAAACTATGTTGTATATATTTATGTAGCAGGTCTGGTATTTTTCACGTTGCGATTGTTTACCAGGGGTTTCAGTATTTACCTTTTGCACAAAAAGAGTGAGAAAACACAAAGAGACAATTCACTCATTTTATGGAGCAAAAAGGATATTCCACCATTTTCATTTTTCCGTACTATTTATCTGCCTGTATCACTAAAGGATACTCAGCATGTGAATGAGATTATCAGGCACGAACAGCTACATATCAGCTCGTTTCATAGCTTAGATATTTTGATTACACAGGTATTGCAGATCCTGTTCTGGTTTAACCCGTTTATTCCATTGTTCGAAAATGCTTTGCGCGAAATACATGAATTTGAAGCTGACAGTGCTGTGATAAGATCCGGTACCGATCCAGTAGCATATACCCGGATTTTATTCGGACAAGATAAATCTGCCCAGGCTGTATTACTGGGAAATAATTTCAATTACTCACTCATAAAAAGGAGGTTAACCATGTTTTACAAACAATCCACACGATTTGCCAGAATAAAAGCTATTGTGGTATTACCATTGGCAGTTAGCATAGTAATGATATATGCCATAAGCTGCAAACAAGTAAATGATCCTGTTGCACCGCCGCCCCCGCCACCTCCTCCTCCCCCACCAACGGAAGTAGCAGTTTCCGGTGAAGAAGTTTTCACTGTTGTAGAAAATATGCCTCAATTTCCAGGTGGTGAAGAAGCCAGGATAAAGTACATGATGGAGAATTTAAAATATCCCGAGGCTGCGAAAAAAGAAGGTTTGCAAGGAACCGTTTATGTATCGTTTGTTATCGGAAAAGATGGACAAATAGCTGATGCAAAAATTCTCCGGGGCATTGGAAAAGCCTGCGATGCAGAAGCTCTCAGAGTTGTAAGTGAGATGCCAAAGTGGATACCAGGCACACAAAAAGGACAAGCAGTAAGGGTGCAGTTTAATATGCCCATTAAATTTACCCTTGCCGATAAATAATCTAATTTTTATTCCAGAAACGCGAAAAGGCAGCCTGTTTGGCTGCCTTTTCACGTTTTCAAACTAAGTGGTATTAAGCAGTTACAATTTCGTAAGTATCTTCTGCAATAACAAGTTCTTCGTTGGTAGGAACCACCATAACCGTGGCTTTTGAACCTGGTTTACTAATGATTGCTTCTTTGCCGCGAAGTTTGGTATTTTTCTCAATATCAAATTCAACACCCATAAATTCCAGGCCTTCGCTTACGAATTGACGGGTTTCCCAGCCATTTTCGCCTACACCACCGGTAAATATTATTACATCTACACCACCCATTGCTGCAGCGTATGCTCCAATGTATTTTTTTATACGGTAATGGTAAATATCAAGCGAAACCTGTGCCCGGTGATTTCCTTCGGCAGCAGCAGTTTCAATATCGCGCATATCGCTCGATACACCTGATAAACCAAGCATACCGCTATGTTTGTTCAACAAAGTACTGGTATATTGAATACTGGTTTCCTCTTTATCAGCAATATACAGGAGTGCACCTGCATCAATATCGCCGCAACGTGTTCCCATTACCAGGCCTTCGACCGGTGTCATACCCATCGAAGTATCAACTGATTTACCATTCTTTATGGCACACATTGATGCGCCATTACCAAGGTGGCAACTGATAATTTTGAGATCTTCAATTTTTTTACCAAGTATATCTGCAGCACGCTGCGAAACAAACCTGTGGCTCGATCCGTGGAAACCATAGCGGCGTACTTTATACTTTTCGTACAACGAATAAGGAATACCATAAAGGTAAGCCTGCTCGGTCATCGTCTGGTGGTAAGCGGTATCGAAAACACCAACCTGGGGAACATCAGGCAAAAGTTTGGTGATTGCATAAATACCTTCGAGGTTCGGCGGATTGTGCAAAGGTGCCAGATCGATACATTCTTCGAGTGCTTCAATTACTTCTTTGGTAATAGCAACACTTCCGTTGTATTTTTCACCGGCATGAACCACACGATGACCAACAGCGCCAATTTCGTTCATATCGCTCACACAGCCGTATTCTTTATGGGTAATTACTCCAAGCACAAATTCAATACCTGCCTGGTGATCGAGAATTTCACCTTCGAGTTTAAGCACATCGCCATTAGC
Organism: uncultured Lentimicrobiaceae bacterium; assembly: GCA_964495865.1. Classification (GTDB taxonomy): domain Bacteria; phylum Bacteroidota; class Bacteroidia; order Bacteroidales; family UBA4417; genus UBA4417. The sequence continues at coordinate 10,725 of CAZBZA010000038.1, read as the reverse complement.
CATATAATGTTTAACTGATGCACCTTTAAGACCTATTTTATCAACAAGGCCTTTTGCAACTACTTCGGCAGAGGGCATTTCGAAGAGTTGATATTTAATGGATGAACTTCCGCAGTTCAGGACTATAATCTTCATTTGAACTTAATTTTAACAGAATTGAACAACTACTTGTATTCGGGACAAGTGATAGTACTACCTATGATTTTGCCGTTAGTGTCGTATTTATAGAAACCTTGTCCTAAGGCTTTCCCTAAATAATTAGCACGAACCAGGCGTTTCAACACGGGAGAAGTTTTGTATCCGTGTTCGCCGAATTCGTTGTAGAGGTTATCCATCCATTTCTGTAATTTATCAAGTCCTATGCGGTCAGCAAGTTCGAACGGCCCATATTGATTACCAAGGCTTGTTTTCATCAGTTCGTCAATATCCTGAGCTGAAGCAATACCTTCCATCAGCATTTCGCATGCCTGGTTTATCACAACGCAGATCATGCGGGTTGTAATGTTACCCGGTGATTCCATCAGGGTGATAGGTTTTTTTTCGAGCATACGTACAAAACGGCTAACGAGTTCGAAAGCTTCGTCGGAAGTGCGGGCGCTGCGAACAACTTCTAGCACTTTTACTTTATCGGAAGGCGACATGAAATGCAAACCCACGGCACGGTCAGGATACTGAAGTCCCGAAGCCAGATCCGATATCATAAGTGTTGCCGTGTTCGAAGCAAGGATTGCATTGCGGCGAACATATTTCTCCGCATTTTGAAGTATCTCCTTGCGAATATCGAGGCTTGTGCCAGGTTTACGCGAATTAATAGCTTCGAAAACTATATCGCAATCAGCTAATTGGCTGTAATCAACAGTACCTTTGATACGCGACATTATTAAACGTTTCTCACCGTTAGTCATACCCCAGCGGCGAATTTCATGATCGAGCATGCCTGCAATGCCGTCAAGTGCATTTTGTACCCGTTCTTCATTTATGTCCAGGCAAATTACTTCAAAGCCATGCTGGCTGATTGTTTTTGCGATTTCCTGTCCCATTGATCCACATCCGATGATACCAATCTGGTGAATGGAGCCATGCTGCTTAGGACTTTTAGTGAGACTGAAATCTTCCAGTTTTCCGATTATCTCTGACATTTTTGTAAAATATATTTGATATTAATTGTATTCAAAAAAGAGCTTACCACACTATGTATCAACACATTGAGCACAATCATGCTGAATTCCGATGCAAAGGTAGAATTTATTTGGTGGTTAGAGATTGAATACTGTTACTATTTTCACAATAAACAAGTTTTTTTTCCCTGTATAAATAATGAGTTGTCAGTATCCGGAATGCGGTAATTACCACGCCAATTTTCTTAATTTTGCTGCCACAAAACATGGACACCACAAGCATCAGATACAAGTTTAATCCACAGCTAACCGATACCGTTGGCTTTTACGATTATTGTATCCCTTTAACGAAGGAAAGTATTCCTCCTGTTGCTGACTCGCTGCAAAAATATTACGATTTTAGTGTGTACAATTTTGTTACACCGCCTCCCCCTCCGAAAGAGTTTGCTGAAACCATGTCTGTTTTCGCAAAGCATCAGCTAATGCCTGTTCATTCCGGTCCGATGGCAATAAACAGGGAATCGACTGACTGGATTACTATACTTTTACTGGTTTGTCTTTTACTGTTTGCATGGATACAGACTGTTTCACATAAGAGGTTCGCCCAAATATTCAAGGCCGTAATGCAACCGCATTCAGTTAACCAGCTCGAACGTGAAGGAAATCTTTTCAAGGAAAGGATAACACTTGGCCTGGGGGCGATTTATTATATTGTTGGTTCCGTTTTTATTTTCCAGCTTTTCAGTGCATTTCATTCTTTACCGGGCGAATTTGATAACCTAAGCTTTACTGCACTGATTTTAGGTGTTCTGTTTAGCTATCAGATGCTCAAATCATTACTCATATATACATCCGGAATCATTTTTAAAACAGCTGAACCCTCCAGATATTACCAGCTTAACACATTAATATTCAATCAGATAACAGGCATTGCTTTATTTCCTTTTGTAATAATGGCCTTTTACTGGGGAAACACAACATTTTTGATAATAGGAAGTGTAATTGTGTCATTACTATTTGGTTACCGTCTAATAAGAGGCATTTTAACAGGTATGGCCAATAAGAATTACAATTTGCTTTATTTATTTTTATACCTTTGCACCCTCGAAATTTTACCCTTGTTACTCTTACTGAAAGTAATAAGTAAAATGTAGAGATATCCTTATCATTATTTTAAACTGTAAAAAAACAATTGGGTAACGTGACTAAAATCAAGAACATACTGGTTTCACAGCCTGTTCCGGCAGATTTGGAAAAATCGCCATACGGTGACATTATCAGGAAACATGGTGTACGGATTGACTTCATAAAATTTTTTAAAATTGAAGGTGTCACTGTACGTGAATTTCGCGACGAGAAAGTTTACATAAATGAACATACTGCAATAATATTTAACAGTAAACATGCTGTCGATCATTTTTTCAGTATTGCCAAAGATGTAAGAGTTGAGATTCCTGAAACCATGAAGTATTTCTGCATGTCGGAGTCGGTAGCGTTTTATCTGCAGAAATATGTGCAGTTTCGTAAACGCAAGATTTTCTTTTCAGAGAATGATGTATCTCAGTTACTTGACCTCATAAAGAAACATAAAACTGAAAAGTTTTTACTTCCCTGTTCCGAAAATCATAGCAAAGAACTTCCCGATTTACTTGAAACGGCAAAAATCAGCTTTAACGAAGCCATTTTGTACCGTACCGTTCCGGTTGAGATGAAAGAGGCTGTTGATATTACTACTTTCGACATGCTTGTTTTCTTCAGTCCACAAGGCATACGCTCTCTCTTTCACAACTGGCCCGATTTTAAACAAGACGAAATTGTTATCGGCACTTTTGGAACAACTACAACCAATGCCGCAACTGAAGCAGGACTTAAAGTTAACTTTTCGGCTCCAAGCCCGGCAACCCCATCAATGACAACAGCTATTGATGCCTATCTCTCGAAATGCAACAAAAGATGATAATTTAAGACTTATACAATGCTTTAAACCCTGTTAATAGTAAATATCGACAGGGTTTTTTGTATCTTCCTGATAAGTAAATGACACACCGTCAGTTTCGGCCGGAAATGAGTAATTTTGTATTCTCAAAAAAAAACATGCCCGCTTCAGTTAAAAGAAACACATTCCGTAAAGCGGAAAAGCTGTGCAGCCAGAAGGAAATCGACCGGATTTTTTCGGAGGGGAAATCCCTTTCGTTGAGTCCGTTCCGCTTGTTGTATCTCGAAACTGAAGCAAATGAACACCCCCCGGTAAAAGTTCTTGTAGCCGTTCCGAAAAAAAAAATCAAACTTGCAGTTCACCGTAACCGCATGAAACGCCTTATCCGGGAAGCTTATCGCATGAGTAAGCACAAATTGATTGAAGTCATTTCCCGTTCGGGCAAACATTGTAACATAGCATTCATTTTTACAGGGAATAAATGCATTACACAGAAGGAAACTCTTGCTGCAATAAATGGATTATTGGATCGTTTAATACTTACGCATGAAAAAAATCCTGAGTAAAATAATGATTGGAGGCATACGGTTTTACCAGTATGTCATTTCTCCTTATTTGCCGCCATCGTGCAGGTACACGCCTTCATGCTCAGTTTATGGCATCGAAGCCCTAAAAAAACACGGTCCGTTTAAAGGTGGGTGGCTTACCATTAAACGCATAGCATCCTGCAATCCCTGGGGTGGAAGCGGGTATGATCCGGTTCCATAATATCCAAAAGATGTTTACTGGAACTCAAGGCAGATTTTTTTGCACAGAACAAACCGCTTTTCTGATTGTTTTTTTAAAATCAGGACACAATCGAATTAAGCCAAAAACAAATCTCAACATCAATAAATAAAACACATCATGAAACATACAGGCTTCCGCACTTTACAGGGAATGGTACTTACATCAGTAATTCTGATGCTTACCCTTACTTCGCCGCTGAAAGCACAAACATCGTCGGATTTTGAAATATCGAAAAACCTCGAAATACTTACATCTCTTTACAAAGAACTGAATACCAATTATGTAGATGGAGCAAATCCATCTGAGCTTATGAAAACAGGCATTGATGCCATGCTCGATAAGCTGGATCCATACACCGTATTTATTCCTGAATCAGAAATTGAAGATTACCGGTTTATGACAACCGGTGAATATGGCGGAATTGGTTCACTGATTCATAAACAAGGGGATTATATTGTTATCTCGGAGCCTTACGAAAACTCCCCGGCTCAGAAATCGGGTCTTAAAGCAGGTGATAAGATCGTAAAAATCAACGATAAGGATGCAGCCGGAAAATCTGTTGAAGATGTAAGCACTGTCCTTAAAGGTCAGCCGGGCACAAGTTTTAAATTAGTAATAGAACGCGAAGGTGTGCCAAATTTACTTTCATTTGATATTGTGCGCGAAAAAATAAGCATTGAACCGGTATCGTATGCCGGAATGCTTGATTCGGGAATTGCATACATCAGGCTAAACAGTTTTACACAAACAGCTTCTGCAGAGGTTAAAAAAGCGCTTCTTGATCTGAAAGATAAAAACACCGTAACCGGATTAGTACTCGATTTACGCGATAATGGCGGCGGACTGCTGACTGAGGCCGTAAATATTGTAAATCTTTTTGTTAAGAAAAACGAGCTGGTTGTTTCAACAAAAGGGAAACAAAAAGACAAAAACCGCAGCTATCAAACCATGATGGAACCTGTTGATGTTAATCTGCCTTTGGTGATACTGGTAAACGGAAGCAGCGCTTCTGCTTCCGAAATTGTTGCCGGAGCCCTGCAGGACCTCGACCGTGCTGTTGTTGTCGGAAGCCGGACATATGGTAAAGGATTGGTTCAGAATGTTTTCCCTTTAAGTTATAATACACAGGTGAAAATTACTGTTGCCAAATATTATATCCCCAGCGGAAGATGTATTCAGGAAATTGATTACGAACATAAAAATGCTTCGGGCAGTGCCAGTCAGATTCCGGACTCACTGATAACAGCTTACAAAACAAAACATGGCCGCACCGTATACGATGGTAAAGGCATTGCCCCCGATGTTACTACTGATACTACAAAACTTAGTACTGTTTTGTACAACCTTATCACCAAATACATAATTTTTGATTATGCAACCAAATATGCCGTGGCTCACCCTTTAATTGGTCCTGCTGACAGTTTCAGGCTCAGTGATGCTGACTATAATGATTTTGTTGCGTTCACCGAAAAGAAAGGATTTGAATATACAACCGTTGCCGAGAAAGAACTGGAAACGATGAAAAAAGCAGCTATTTACGAAAACAGCTGGAGCGATATCGAATCTCTTTACAATTCAATGATGGAAGCCATTGCAAAGCATAAAAAACAGGAACTGATGGAAAACAAGGAAGATATCTCTGCGATATTGCATCAGGAAATTGTAAGCAGGTATTATTATCAGAAAGGGCGAATTATATCGACTTTAAGTGATGATAAGGAACTTAAAAGTGCTACCAATGTTTTAAAGAATGCGGTTTCCTATACTGCCATTCTGGATGGAACATTTATTAAAGCTGATAACCAGTCAAAATCGCTGAAATCAAATAATTAACATCAAATAGTTAATGCAACTTCGCACAAGGGAACACACTCCGTTTTACACTACAATGTACTTTATATCTCTTGCATTGCTGGTTGTGTCCTTACCCCTGTCGAAATTCACCATGAGTCTTTTCCAGTTCAGTACCCTGTTCTTCTGGTTATGGCATGGTGTTGATACTGATTTTGCCAGCAAATATTCCACTCAAAGTTTGTTAAACCCGGTTCGCCTTTCACGTTTTGTGGCACAGGCGATTAAAGAAGTATTTATTGCTCTTTTTCATAAGTTTATCGCATTTTTCAGGAATAAGCCGGCAATGGCGATTGCGTCGCTATTATTCCTGCACGTAATTGGCCTGGTTTATACTACCGACTTCAACTATGCAATGAAGGATTTACGGACCAAGCTTCCGATCTTTATACTTCCGCTGTTTATTGCAACAGGTCCGCGCATCAGCACAAAGGTTTTCTACTGGATACTGGGAGCTTTTATAGCTGCTGTTGTGGGTGGCAGCATATACCGTCTTATACTTTTTATAAATCTACCGGTGGCCGACAGCAGAGCATTGGCAGCACATACTTCTCATATACGATATAGCCTCAATGCCGTATTTGCAGTGTTTATAGCCTTCTTTTTCGTTTACTCAAAAGGAATTCTCAATGTACGCTTACGTATACTATTGCTGGCTGTTGCCTTATGGCTGGTGGCTTTTATGATTTTTATGAATTATTCAACAGGCATAGTGCTTTTTGCTTTTATTAGTGTATTGATGGCTGTATATTTCACGTTCAAAATCAGGAACATATATCTCCGGATGGCAGCACTGCTTGCGATAACAGCAGTAATTATAATGCCGGTTTCTTACATTATATCTGTCGGTTATTCTTATCTGAACACGCCTGCGATTGAGCTGGGCCAACTCGACAAATACACGCCGAGAGGAAATTCATATTATCACGATACGGTAAATTTTAAGCGAAAGGACGGAAAATGGACAGGATTATATATTTGCGATAAAGAGTTGCGGCAATCGTGGTCCGAACGAAGCACAATGTCACTCGACAGCCTTGATCCGAAGAAGCAGGTGCGCCGTTTCACGCTAATAAGTTACCTGGCTTCCAAAGATTTACGAAAAGATGCTGACGGAATACGCCAGCTTACGGATGCCGATATCCGTCATATCGAGAACGGAATCAACAGGCACGACTTTGCAAAAATGCCTGGTTTCCGATCGCAGATTGAAGATTTTATCGCTGGTTTTCAACGTTATATTGAAGAAAAAGATCCTAACTCCGGCTCAATGGTACAGCGGTTTGAATACTGGCGGACTTCGTTGCTTCTCATCAGGCAGAATCCCTTAATCGGGGTAGGCACCGGCGACCTGCCGCAGGCATTTGAGAACCAATACAAAAGCATGGATTCAAACCTTGCAAGCCAAAACAGGCTGCGTTCGCATAATCAATTCCTTTCCATTACAGTTGCTTTCGGGCTTATCGGTTTCATCTGGTTTATTTTCGTAATGTTTTATCCCGGCATCAAAACCAGGAATTTCAAAACTTATTTTTATATCATATACTTTATCATTTTCATGGTTTCAATGTTAACAGAGGACACAATCGAAAGCCAGGAAGGTGTAACTTTTTATGTTCTTTTTACTGCACTGTTTTTACTTGGGAGAGAAAACAAAGAAGAAAAGGAAACCCTTTTCGACTGATAATTAAAATGTTATACCGCTCTTGAAGGAAAATTTCATGCGCTTTTTCAGTTAAAATTCAAATTCCTGATAATTGCTGGAAAACTCCAACGGAGAACTGATAATTTTCAAGTACATTTATGCCATATTTTTATGCACTATGGTTACACACACATTCTCAATAGCATATACTGAAATTACCGGGACATCAAACCTGGCAGACGAGGACAAAACACTATTGGCAGAAGCCTGGGAAGCCTGTAAATCAGCATATGCGCCTTACTCGAATTTTCATGTGGGAGCAGCACTACGGCTTGCCAACGGCTTGATTATAAAAGGTAACAACCAGGAAAATTCCGCCTACCCATCCGGATTATGTGCCGAAAGGGTTGCCATATTTGCCGCATCAGCGCTTCATCCTGGTGTAGCTATTGAAGCAATTGCTGTTGTTGCTGAAACAGAAGTTTTTAAAATTTCGAGCCCGGTAACACCTTGCGGAGCATGCCGGCAGGTGATGGCTGAGTACGAAATGCTTTCGGGTGTTCCGATCAGGATCCTTTTGCAGGGAAATTCCGAAAAAGTATGGATACTCGAAGGCATTAAAAATCTCCTTCCCCTGATGTTCCGCGGCGAAGAATTAAAGAAATAGAAATCCTATGCAACAATAATCGGCTGTTAACCTTAAAATCATTTTTAAGCTTTTATTGAAACACAGATCAGGATGCATCAATGCCTTCGTAATCAGTGTTACAAAGAAACTGAAAACCAATACATTAATCAATCATCTCTTCCAAATGAAAAAAATCCTGCTGTTAAGTATAGCTTTCACTGTTTTCCTTTCGATGAAAAGTGACAAACCTGCATACAAGTTATTCACTGAAAAAGGGAAAAGCACTTCCTATAAAAGCCTTATAAAAGATGCTTCGGAAGCTGATATTGTATTTTTTGGTGAGCTACACGATAATCCGATCTGCCATTGGCTCGAATACGAAATTACGGCTGATTTGTATGCCGCAAAAGGCAAGGATCTTATACTGGGTGCCGAAATGTTTGAATCGGACAACCAACTTATTGTAAACGAATACCTTGCTGGTCTGGTAAAAGAGAAAAATTTTGAAGCTGAAGCCAGGCTTTGGCCCAACTACAAAACCGATTATAAACGATTATTGAATTTTGCCCGCGACAGTAGCCTCGCATTTATTGCCACCAATATTCCGCGCAGGTATGCAGCCATGGTAAATAAAAGCGGCTTCGAAATACTCAATACGCTTGATAAAAAAGCTTTGGAATTTATAGCCCCTTTACCGGTTGACTATGACCCCGAACTTGCCTGCTATAAAGATATGGCCAAAATGATGGGTGATGCACCCGCACATGTTACCATGAATATTGCTAAAGCACAGGCAATGAAAGATGCTACTATGGCACATTTTATCTACAAAAATTACACAAAGGGCAAAACTTTCCTTCATTTTAACGGAACCTATCACAGCGACAGATTTCAGAGTATTATATGGTACCTGCAAAAAATGGACCCATCACTAAAAATATTAACCATTTCGTCAGTTGAACAGGACGATGTTGATGAACTGAAAAAAGAATCGGAAGGCCTGGGAAATTATATACTAGTAATTCCAAAATCAATGTCGAAATCACAGTAGATGTATTTCTGCCTGATAATAATTCGAAAAACAGAAACCGGATATACACAAAAGTATTCCGGTTTTTTTTGCATTAACAAACGGCCAAGGGATGATAAAACTGAGGATTAAAATGTTAATCAACTGACATAATGAGAATTAATTTTCCTTACCTGGTTTAAGAAATAACTCCTTCCCAAAATTTGCCTGATTAGCATTAACCGGACAATTACTTTCTGCAGAAGTTTCACCCTTAAAATTTTGCTATTTATACGTTTATAAAATTTATTATGCACTTTTGACTTTTTAATTAACTTTACGAACTAAAAATCGGATCCTTGTTTCCTTTTCCAGGTTAACATCATCAAAATCAATCAAATCAGTTTTAATCCAAACAAATCAAACCCATTATGAAAAAAAACGGACTCATTCTCCTTTGCATGCTGCTGATTGCAGGGATGTCGGCTACAGCACAATCTGTTCAGCGCAATATGGTTGTCATGGAAATTGGCACAGGAACCTGGTGCACATACTGTCCAGGTGCGTCAAATGGTGCTGACCAGTTAATTGCTGAAGGTAAAAATGTTGCTGTTATCGAGAATCACAATGGCGATGTGTATGCCAACAATTACTCAAATACAAGGAACAGTTATTATGCAATTGATGGTTATCCAACCGCTTTTTTTGATGGCACTGTTGATGCTGTTGGTGGTGCAGCCTGTCCTAATGGTAATGCATATTCTACTTATCTTCCTCTCTATAACACTGCTTATGCCGAACTTTCACCAATTACCTTATGCTTTTCGGGTACCAATACCGGGAATACCTACACCATAAATGTTTCGGTAACTAAACTTGATACTTATACCGGCAATGATCTGAGGCTCCACCTGGTACTCACCGAGTCGCACATTCCGGTTAGCTGGCAGGGCTGCATGACAGAAGTAAATTTTGTGAACCGCCTTATGGCTCCTGACGTAAACGGAACTGCCGTAAGCTTTGCCTCCAACAATACACAACTTTATACACTTACTTTTCAGAAAGACCCATCGTGGGATGCCTCACATTGCGAACTGGTAGCCTTTGTGCAGGATAATGCTACAAAAGAAATTTTTAATGGTGTAAAATCGGCTTTGAACTCGTTACCCGCTTCAACATTTACACTTAACGACTATACCGCAAACATTACTTCGGGGTGTTCGCCTTTAACTGTTGACTTTTCAACTACCCAGGCTGCCAATGTTACATACAACTGGACTTTCGAAGGTGGAACCCCTTCTTCCTCCACCGCGGCAAATCCCACAGTTAGCTATTCGCAACCAGGATCATATGATGTAATACTTACGGGAACTAATGGAGTATGTTACGATTCGAAAGTGAAACCGGATTTTATAAATGTTTTTGGAGTTCCGGCTGCTCCGGCAGCTCCTACAGGGCCATCGGCATTGTGCGAAAATCCTGCCAGCCAGGCTTATAATGTATCATCTGTTCCAAATACAAATGTCTATTCATGGGATCTTACTCCTCCTGAAGCTGGCGTGGTTACACCAAACGGAAATTCCTGCAATATAAACTGGAGCGATACCTGGCTTGGAACAGCTCAGCTAAAGGTTAAAGGAACAAATGATTGCGGAACCGGAAACTGGTCGAACTCACTGGCAATCAGTATTGATGCTATTCCCGGACAGTGCCCGATGCCGACTGGCGCTACAACTCTTTGTGCTGGTG
>CAZBZA010000037.1:0-16034 GCA_964495865.1 uncultured Lentimicrobiaceae bacterium | reverse complement strand
TTATAAAAACAGTTTTTATAGTTTTAAACCCGTCCAAAGTTTAAAACTTTGGACGAGTTTAAAACCAGCGGACGAATTCGTTACCGCGGATAATTTTATTTTTCGAAAACGTTTTACTTAAAATTTAGCTTTCGGGTGTATTTCTATAGGTAGAAGTCAGCTATCAATGTTTCACAACCACCGTATAACCATCTACTTTAGCACCCTTCATCTTTACTACAAGATAATAAACGCCTGGCGCGAAACTTTTAACATCAATTGTAAGCCTGCCAGTTACATCTTTTGTATTTTGCTGAAATACAAGCTGAGATAAAGAATTATACAAATTTACCTCGTCAAATTTCCGGGTAGTTTCACTATCCCACTCAATAAATAACTTATCTTCTGTAGGATTCGGGAAAACTCGGATTAAGCCTGACTGAGTCTCTTTAATACCGGTATAAAGTCTGAAATTGGCAGTTAAAATGCGATGATCCATTACCTGATAGGAATATTCAGAACCTGATGAAACTGGCATACCATTTTCCGTCCAGTTTACAAATTCCCACCCGGAATACGGCACAGCATGCACAGTTGCGACAGAATCAATATAATACGTTCCGCAACCGGTAACATAGCCACCTTCGATTGGTTCAGCAAAAGTGGTTGTGACATACTGTATTCCAGGCTGATAAAAAACTGCTGCAAGAGCTCTTGGTGACGTAACAACAAATGAATAGCTTTCATTCCCTGAAACCGGATTGCAGTTCTCGGTCCACTCATAAAACACCCAACTCTTTCCGGAAGTAGCTGTTAATGTTGCGGTTGATCCGTATGAATAAATACCTCCCCCGATTACTGTTCCGCTTCCTGCCGGAATGGTGGTGGCAGAAATAAGGAAATCTGCCGGATCGAAATTGGCAACCAGATCAGTATTAGCAGTTACCGTAAAGGAGTAAACCGAATCAGTCGAAACTACATTACCGCTTTCAGTCCAGTTAGTAAAACTATAACCCGTATTGGAAATTGCCGATACTGTAGCCACCTGTCCCGCAATGTAATTGCCACCACCGAACGAAATTCCGCCATCAACAGGAGATGACGAAGTGGTTACCTGATAAGTAGGTAATTGGGTGAAATTGGCGACAAACGATTGATTTGTGTTTACAATAAACACATATTCAGGCATAGTGGAAACAACACTGCCATTTTCAGTCCAGTTTAAAAATGTCCAGTTACTGTTAGCTGTAGCATTTAATGTAACCTGTGCCCCATAGTTATACGTTCCGTCACCATTTGTTATGCCGCCAGCCGGCGGGTTAGGTGAAGTTGTAACAGTATACTGGAGCAAAACAAAATTGGCAGTCAGGGCCCTTGCGCCTGTTACGGTGAAAGAATAATTAACTTCGGTTGAAACCACATTGCCATTTTCGGTCCAGTTTGAAAAATCATATCCTGTACTTGGTGTTGCACTAACGGTTGCCGACTGTCCAGCAAGAAAATTTCCGCCACCGGAAGTGGTTCCCCCATATGCCGGCATAGAATAGGTAGTTATCAGATACGTAGGATCAGGTTCGAAATTGGCAACCAGCAAACTGCTGGCAGTAACTGTAAACGAATATTGCGGAGTAGTGGCAACTACAGTTCCGTTTTCTAACCAGTATGAAAACGTAAAGTTACTGTTGGCGGTAGCTGTTACGGTTGCCTGGTCGCCATAAGTAAAAGTTCCGTCGCCACTGGTGGTTCCCCCGGCAGTTGGGTTAGCGGAAGTTATAATATTGTATTGCTGCAGCACAAAATTTGCAACCAGACTCCTGGCACCGTTTACAGTAAACGAATAAGATGCAGTGGTTGAAACAACGTTTCCATTTTCGGACCAATTTGCAAAATTGTAACCTGCATTTGCAGTAGCAGTAACTGTAGCCGGTTGTCCTGAATAATAATTCCCACCACCCGAAGATGTACCGCCTGAAACAGGCGCAGAAGCAGTGGTTATAAGGAATGTAGGATCTTGTGTAAAATCTGCAACCAGGGTTCGGCTTGCGCTGACAGCAAAAGAGTAGGCCGGTGTAGTTGACACTACATTCCCGTTCTCAGTCCAGTTCAGGAAAGTCCAGGTAGGGTTGGCTGTGGCTGTTACAGTTGCTGTTGCGCCAAAGTTATATGTGCCGCCTCCGCTTGTTGTGCCACCTGCGACAGGATTTGAGGATGTTGATATGATATATTGTTGCGGAGCAAAGTTGGCAACAAAGTTTCTGTCAGCCGCAACCACAAAAGTATAACCCGCACTTGTTGAAACCACATTGCTGTTTTCGGTCCAGTTAACAAAATTATAACCGGTATTAGGTGTTGCAGAAATCGTTGCCTGGGCTCCGGAAAGATAGGAACCTCCGCCGTAAGTAGTACCACCGGTGGTTGGGCTCGAAGTAGTAACTACAGTAAAATAATCGCCGATGGTTTGATTTGCCGGATTGCCTTCGGCTGTAGAGTCGTTATATTGCTCAAAACCAGGGGATCCTGTGTATTCGCATACCATAACCCTGTATGCCGTATTAGTCAGCAAATTAGTTACCGTAACGCCTGTATTATGCTCCGTACCGTTAAAAACACAATACCACCCTGATGTGCCAATCTGTGTTCCGGAACCAAATGTTGTATTGGCTGTATAAGTTGTATTGTTAGCAGGTGCAGCTGTTCCCTCAGTGAATTGTTTAATAAAAACTGCTCGTTTCTCCCCGCTTCCATCGGCCCAGTTAATATTCATCGTTGTATTCTGAAGATCGGTAAAATAAATATTGGTTGCCTGGGCGGAGGTGGTTGAATCGTTGTAAACAGCTAATTTAGTGTATTTTGGCCAACTTCCATTAATGACATTAAATTCGGAAAGTTTTAAATAGGTATTTACAGCGGAAGGTTCCCATTCAAAAATAACCCCAACAGCAAAATTTGCGCCTTGTTCTGTCAAACCAAAAAATTTTCCATTATTTAAGGTTAAAGACCCCTTAGGATGTGCTCCGTTTTCCCAATTTAAATCAATTCGTTTGATAAACAAATTAGTTGATGGATCCCATTCAAAAATCACCCCCTTATTCTGTGACCCACCATAATATGTCGACCCATAGAACTTTCCATTAAGCATAGTCAATGAACCACCTGGGTTAGCCCCTTTCGGATAAGTACTAAAATCTATTTTTTTACTGAAATTATTTGAAACCGGATCCCACTCGAATATAACACCTACATTATTTACTCCGCCTGAACGTGTCATCCCATAGAACTTACCATTGAACATGCATAGTTCACTATGCGGATTGCTGCCAGTAGTTGTAGCATTGAAATCAACTTTCTTATTAAACACATTGGTAACCGGATTCCATTCAAAAATTACCCCGTTATCATAAGCTCCTCCCTTACTTGTCATACCATAAAACAATCCATTATTAAAGGTCAATGAACCATACGGATTACTACCATGACTTGCCCCAGGAAAATCTATTCGTTTAATAATAAAGTTTGTTGTTGGATCCCACTCAAAAATAACACCTTGATTGAATTCTCCTCCTGCATAAGTCATTCCATAAAATTTCCCATTAGCAACCATTAATGACCCAAATGGATTGGCACCATTTCCCGTTCCGTTAAATTCAGCTTTTTTCAGAAAGTTGCTCGTTAAAGGATTCCATTCAAAAATTACTCCTTTGCCATTTGTGCCACCCTCATATGTCATACCATAAAACTTGCCGTTATTCATGGTTAATGAACCATAAACCATAGATCCAAATTCGGACATACTAAAGTCAGCCTTCTTTGTAAGGTTATTAGATGCGGTGTCCCACTCAAAAAGAACACCTACATTAACTTTCCCACCAGTAAAAGTCATTCCATATAATTTGCCGTAGTGCGCTAAAACCGATCCCCAGGGATTACTACCTTGACTTTCGCCATCAAATTCACTTAGCTTAGAAAAACTGTTAGTGGCCATAACCCATTTAAAGAGCACTCCGTTATCAAATGAACCACCATAGCATGTCAACCCATAAAAATCTCCATTATGTAATGTCAGATCTCCAATAGGTGATTTTCCCTTTGATATCCCATCAAAATCAATTTTCTTAATAAATACATTGGTTAAAGGATCCCACTCAAAGATAACTCCATAATCATATAATCCCCCGGTTGCAGTCATTCCATATAATTTACCATCCTTAAGTGTTAACGATCCAGAAGGATTACTTCCAAGATAGGAATCAAAATCCATTTTCTTAATATAAATGTTTGTAAGCGGATCCCATTCAAAGATAACACCATCTGATGTTGCCCCGCCATTTTGCGTCATACCATAAAATTTACCATTAAAAAAGGTTAATGATCCTCTTGGACGATTACCCGTAGTGTAAAAATCAAAGTCTATTTTTTTCGTATAAATATTACTGGCCGGATCCCACTCAAAGATCACCCCCATTCCATTAATACCACCGTAACTGGTCATTCCATAGAACTTTCCTGCATAGAGAACTAGCGATCCGTATGGATTGGAACCGATTAAGGTATTAAGATCAATCTTCTTTGTGAAAATATTAGTTGCAGGATCCCATTCAAAAATTCCTCCCTGTGAGGTCATTCCGTACAATTTATTATTATAAAAAGTTAAAGAACCAAAAGGCAAACCTCCATTAGTGGAGCCAAAATCAAATTTCTTAGAAATAATATTGGTTGCCGAGTCCCATTCAAAAATAATTCCCATGGAATAATCCCCCCCAGCTGAGGTCATTCCATAAAATTTCCCATTACCCCCGTAAGTTAAATTTCCAGCTGGCCCATTTCCTGGCACTAAAATTGGGAATGAATAATCTACTGTTTGCAATGCAGTAGTTTTATCAATATGAAAAATTACCCCAGCCCCATCGTTACCTCCATAAGGGGTAACCCCATACAGCAAATCTGGGTTTTGGGCTAATACATTGCTTTGTATGCTTATAAAGGCAAAAAAGAAAAAGAAGGCTGCTTTGAGCCAAAGAGAATTCGGTATCATGGTTGAATGGGTTTCAGATTCGAAATACAAGTTTTTAAAAACCATATGATTTTTAATATTTACTATTAGAGAAGTAGTGGTTGGAATTTTAGGAGCTAATCGACTTGAAAACAGCAACATATACTAAATATTATAAATTTATTTGAGAGAATTAGTAGAAATAAGTTTGAACATGGTGAAACAGCAACTAATTATCGATCAAATGTAGATTAATTCACAATATCAGTAGTATAAGTCAAAGAAAAAACATTGATCAGGCGTGATTTTGTATCTAGTGATGTTCCATCTACGGAATATCAAACCTTTTTAAACTTTCATAACGATCGAGTTTTTGTTTATGAATCTCTATAAAACCATCTTTACCTCCGGTCATTTTAAGCAGCTTTTCTGCTTCTGCAATGCTTTCGGCTCCATATAAAATTGCGTTGTACGAAGAGTGTTGCCAATCTTCGAAACCTTTGCAGAAGCCGTGGTGGAAAGGATTGCGATGGGTATAAACTACAGCATTCAGAAAATGAGTTTTATCGTAAATAGGTTCACGTTTAAAATTCTTTATAAAAAGCGATCCCATGCGCTTATATACTTTATTAAACGACTGCGTATAGCTGCTGAAAAGGTTAGAGAATTGTTTCGAAAGAAATTTTTCTATTTCATCATCGCTGGCGATTTTAACTCGTCCGAAGTTTGGAACTTTGGACGAGTTAATCGCCAGCGATTCTTTTTTATTTCGAACCAGTTCTTCTATCACCTCCCGTTTCCGGATACGTACCACCAGGTGAAAATGGTTAGGCATCAGGCAATAAGCGTAGGTTTCGGCAATAGGCGAAATATGCAATTGGTATTTCTCAAGGAAAAACCTGTAATTCTCGGCTTCCCTGTATACATTTTCAAACCCGTTTGCGTGGTTATAAATATGAAAACTAGTTTCCGTAATAAGTGCTTGCATTTTTTGAAATTTCAATAGCCGTTACTATTTACACTGCCTCGATCGGATAATCCTTATTATACCCATGCAGCCATACGGACACAATTTAGAGGAAAAGAACCTTCTTTTCTTAATAAACGTCCAACCTTCCGGAAAGCCTGATCTGTTCCCTCAAAAACTCATTGAACCCAGTTTTTTCAATCAGTTCTTCGAGGTTAAGGTGCAAACGATAGCGCCAGTAATGATTCGGGTTGCCGGGGTGGTTTATCCGCTCGGCATGTGCATCGGGAAGTCGCAAGGTTTCGTCCATCCCAAGCAAATCCTGAATAGGGAAAACAGCCCACATGCTTGGCGAATACAGGTGCTGAAAAATTATCTGCTTAACAATTTCTGTTGCACAATCCTCAGGAGCCAGTCCTTGGTTGCCGAGTATTTCGTTGTAAAATTTCTGGGTTTGTCCCTTGTCTTCTTCCCACCAACCCCGAACGGTAGAAGTGTCGTGCGACGATGGTGTAGCAACCGACAGGTATGGATATGCTGCAGGATGGCCAAAGGTAATTTTCGGATTTTTTGGCATCCGTTGCACTTCGAGACTCAAAATTCCGAGTTCATTCATTACACTAGGAACACATGCAGGAACCATTCCTAAATCTTCGCCGCAAAGGAGCATATTGGTAGCTTTTTTAATAACAGGAAGCTTAGCCATGGCTTTTGCACGCCAGAATTCCTCGTTGCGGTGATAGAAATAATCGAGATAAATTTCGTTTAAAACATGTTTGGTATGCCCGTCGAGTTCCTGGTACGAACGTGTAAAATGCAATGCATTGCGGGGAAAAAACGCATTGCCGTCAGTGCCGGGTGCATGCAAAAACAGCACTTCCGAAATCAGTGAATATAATCCCTGTACAATCCGTTCGAGGCGGTTACGCATTTCGGGGCTGGTATCAGGCTCAGCCGTTAATTTATCTTCAATTTTACGTTGTGTATCGTAATCAGGATGAAGGTTGTAGCAACCCGGGGCATACTCGCTAAGGTAATTTGATTTTACAAAATCGGTAAGATCGCCAAAGCGTTCCCAAAGAAAATGCTCGCGGATATAGGGCTTGCAAAAACGCTGCTCTTCGAACCAGATTCCGCGGTTTTGCAGTTCGTCGCGGTAATAGGGAATGCTCGGGTTAAAATATCCCATCAAGCCTTCTACCTGAGTGGCAGGGATTTCCCAAATGCGGAAAAACCCAAGAATATGATCAATCCTGAAAGCATCGAAATACCCCGAAAGTTGTTGCAGCCGCTGTTGCCACCAGTTATAATCATCTTTAGCCATTTCATCCCAATTGTATGTGGGAAAACGCCAGTTCTGTCCTTTGTTCGAAAAATCGTCGGGCGGAGCGCCGGCCTGGCAATCCATATGATACAGTTGTGGACTAAGCCACGCATCTACACTATTTCGGAAGATGCCAATAGGAATATCGCCTTTAAGTACCACTCCTTTCGAACGGGCGTATTCAGCAGCTTCAAGTAACTGCCGGTATGCATGATACTGAATAAAATAGTGCACTGCAATATCATCGAAATGTGCCGAGTTTTTGTCAGTCAGTACAGCCAGTAATTCAGGAGTTGGCTTACTGTATATTCCCCAGCGGCTAAAATCGGGAGTATTGAAAAGATCGCGCAGGTAGGAAAAAGCTGCATAAGGCCTAAGCCAATGTTCATTTGCATCGAAAAATGAAAGCACTAATGGATCATTCAGAAATTCATGTTTACTCTGATCGTAAGAAAGTTTGAAAAACCTCGATTTCAAAGCCATTACCGCTTCATAATCAATCTTTTTGAGCGAATTCAGGTATTTGCCTTGTGCCTCAATAATCTGCTGATTAATATCTGAATCCAGCTTACCGATTTCCAACAGATTAATATAAATCGGATGCATGGCATACACCGAAATGGCGGCATACGGATACGAATCCTGCCATGTATGTGTAGCAACTGTATCGTTTACAGGTAAAATCTGAATCATCCGGATTCCGGTTGCGTTTGCCCAGTCCACCAGTAATTTCAGATCAGTAAATTCGCCTACGCCAAAACCGTTTTCACGCCGTAGCGAAAACACCGGTATAGCTACGCCAACACCTTTCCATGGATATTGTGGAAATTCAAATTTTTCGTCACCGATTTCGATTACATCCGGAATTTGTCCTTCCGGAAGATTTACAATCCTGTCAAACGATTTCTCCCAGAATTCAGTTTTCCCTTTTTCGTTCTGAATCAGATATTTATAATGAACCGGAAACTCGGAAATATGAACTGCCACTTCCCCACTCCACTGCGGATGATCAGGATTGCCAAATGCAACAGCTTTTTTCTCAACCCAGTTTCCCAGATTTGCAGCACTTCCGCTTACGGCTACTCTGTGACCAGGTTTGATCCGTATCACATTTGGCTTGAATATCAAAATTACGGTATCAGTAATCTTATCGGTTTTGGCTTTGGGAGCTTTAAACGGTTGACCCGGTTTCATTATAGCGTTCAGAAAAGCTGACGAATGCAAGGCAAAATCCGGATCCGACATCGATCTCCACCTGTCTGATAACAACACTGATGTTACCTGCCTTTTCGCAGATTTAAAAATACGGTCAGCACCCCATTCTTCGATGTTAGTTTTAAAATTATCGTCCTTCAAGAAATACCGGTAGGAGAAGCTTGTACCTTCCGGTATTTCAACCTCATAAAACCAAAGGCCAACCTGAACATCACGCAGTGACATCATGACAGCGTTATGTATTTTTCCTTCGCCTAAAGCAGGAAGCGATCCAACGATCATCAAATCCTGACCCGGAAATGTTATAAATTCGATCTGAAACTGAACCAGCATAATTAAATAGTTTTATGAGGGATTGAAAATAGTAATTTTATCTGTACGTCTATTAATTATAAAATCTTTTTTACTTTCGGGATAAAATCGCTCATGCGCTCTAATTATCATTCATATGATTATTCTTACGAAAAACAACAACCAGGTGCTTCTAAGTAAACTTACAGTTTATGATTTTGATCACTTAGTAAACTATTTAGATGGTTTAAGCGCTGAAACAAAAAACCGATTCGGGCCACATCCTTTTGATTTACTGTCAATTAAATTTTTTTACGAGCTGCATAACCATAATACGGGTTACATTGCACGTGACGTTTTAACGCAGGAAATTATTGCCTATTCCATTGTAAAATCAGGTTACCTCGCTCATGACAGTGCCAGGTTGCAATCCTATGGTTTACAGCTCAGCCATCAAACTGATTGCACATTTGCGCCTTCGGTAGCTGATAAATGGCAAAGCCTTGGGATCGGAAACAGCTTGTATGAGTATATAAATATAGAATTACAATCATCCGGAATAAAGAGAATTATACTTTGGGGCGGCGTTCAGAGCAATAATGAGAAAGCTGTTCGCTTTTATAAAAAGCACGGATTCAGGGTACTTGGCGAGTTCGAATATAATGGTTTGAACTATGATATGATAAAAGATATTTGAAAAAATCATTGATCTAACAGCTCATCAAATCCGATAAATTTGAACGGTGGTTAGTTACAAATTAGTGTAGTAAAAACTGAAAGTTCCTGATTATTAATCCTTAACAAACAAATATTTTAAAATGCAGGAATTAGGTTACCTTTGCAAAAAATTACATATCCGGTAAGCTTATCAATTGTGCTTCAGGCTTTAGTACCTGAACCTGTTACAAAAGCAGACATTTACCGGGCAAAGCAAAATTATCAGATGGGAAATATTTTAGCCATTGTTGGCCGTCCTAATGTTGGGAAAAGCACATTTTTTAATCGCCTTACCGGCAAACTTGATGCCATTGTTGATCCTACCAGCGGCGTAACCCGCGACAGGCATTACGGGCATAGCGACTGGAATGGAATTGAGTTTTCGGTAATCGATACCGGCGGTATTGTGATGGGCGGCGATGATGTGTTCGAACACGAAATAATCAAACAGGTTGAACTTGCCATTGAGGAATCGGATGTGATTGTTTTTATGGTTGATGCCCACGACGGACTTACACCACTCGATAAAGATGTTGCCGGCATGCTGAGGCGTTCGCCTAAGAAAGCGTTCCTGGTTGTAAATAAAATTGACAGTCCGGATAAGTTTCACCAAACTTCCGATTTTTATAGCCTGGGATTTAAAAATATTTTTGGTATTTCGTCAGTAAACGGTGGTGGTACAGGCGATTTACTCGATGAAGTTGTTAAGGAATTTGATAAAGATAAACCTGAAACCCTGCCCGACCTGCCTCGTTTTACCGTTGTTGGCCGTCCGAATGTAGGCAAATCCTCATTTGTTAATGCGCTTCTTGGTGTTGAACGCAATATTGTAACTCCTGTTGCTGGCACTACCCGCGACAGTATTTTTACACGCTACAATTCGTTCGGTTTCGATTTTCTGCTGATTGATACGGCAGGCTTGCGCAAAAAAGCCAAAGTATTCGAAAACATTGAGTTTTATTCGGTAATGCGCTCAATCAGGGCAATCGAAAGCAGCGACGTTATTTTCCTGATGATTGATGCTACGCAAGGCTGGGAATCGCAGGATATGAATATTTTTAAACTGGCGCAAAACAACCACAAAGGCGTTGTTATCATTGTTAACAAATGGGATCTGGTTGAAAAGGATACACACACACATAAATATTACGAAGAAGCCATTCGTAAAAACATTGCTCCGTTCAGCGATGTGCCGATTATTTTCACATCGGTTTTAACCAAACAACGCATTCACAAAGCATTGGAAGAAGCAACTGCCGTTTACGAAAACCGCCGGAAACGGATTCCCACCCGTAAACTTAACGATGTACTTTTACCTATTTTCGCTGGAACCCCACCTCCTTTTATTAAAGGCAAAGAAGTGAAGATTAAATATATAACTCAAATAAAAACACCTTATCCGACTTTTGTAATTTTCTGCAACCTGCCGCAATACGTTAAAGAACCTTATAAACGCTATGCCGAAAACCGCATCCGCGAAGAGTTTAACTTTACAGGAGTGCCGATGGAAGTGTATTTCAGGAAGAAATAATGGATTTACGATTGACGAGGTACGAGGTACGATTTACTCTAATCAAACCTCGCGATCTGGAAATATTGGCTGATAATTAAATGGAAAACGAATCTTCACTACGCATCGATAAATGGCTTTGGGAAGTGCGCTTATTTAAATCGCGCAGCCTGGCTACGGATGCATGCAAAGCCGGAAAAGTGAAGATGGACGGCAGCAATGTAAAAGCTTCGAAAGAAATTAAAATCGGTGACACAATTACTGTAAGTCTTAACCCGCTGTTCAAAACCATTCGAGTAAAACAGTTCCCCAAAAGCAGGGTGAATGCAAAACTGGTACCTGATTTTATGGAAGATCTCACTTCGCAGACTGAATACGACAGGGTAAAAATGATAAACGATACCAACAGCGAATACCGCGACCGCGGCGCCGGAAGACCAACCAAAAAATCGAGGCGGGTAATAGATCAGTTGAAAAACAGCAAAGATGCCTGGTGATTTCCTGGTCTGATTTTTAGATCAGAATTCATTGAATTTGAATCTCTAAAACAAAAACTGCCGGGCATAACCCGGCAGTTTGTTTTCTATAGAAAGGAGAGTATAACTAGTTTGTTTTTAAGAGTTTGCGGGTCAGCATTACTCCTTCACTGGTATACATTTTGAGCATATAAATCCCTTCGGGGAGCTGGCTTGCAGGAATTACAACAGTTGTTTCGCCGATACTAACCGGTTCTGTTTTAGTATAAATCAGCTGGCCGGTCATTGAATAGATCTCAATACTCAGTTCAGAAGCCGTGGTCAATTTAACTGTAATTTGTGCATCAGTTTTAACCGGATTTGGATATACTACTCCGGCATCCAGTGTAATTTGTTTATTATGAATCCCAAGAATGCTGTTCCCACTCAAAGTGAGCATGACCATAGAGGCTGGATTAGCTTCCGAAATTATAACCTGGATTGCTTCGGTCTCGCATCCCGCCATTTCGGCATACAGATAATACGTACCAAAAGCAAGTTGAGAGAAATCAAAAGTACCTGAAGGCTCAACCTGGCTGTAGAGAATTGTATTCCCATTTTCATCTTTCAGTAACATAGTAATCTTATCAATCAGCGAACCGCTGTAGTCGCCCTGCGTTATCTGTCCTCCGATTGATCCAGTTCCGGCAGTAAAACCATTGCTCAGGATCAGATTGATGTTGTACGGAATATTCGGAGTGCCTGTAATTGGTTGTACAAAAGTTGCATTCTGCCAATTGAGCGTATTTCCATAATACGTTGGCAAATATCCGCTCTCGAAAGGAATGGCATAGATTACATAATTGCCCGAAGGAACCATAGGAAAATAGTATACTCCAGCAGAATCAAGTACAGCGATATCCACAAAAGGAACAAAAATATTGTTCGTATCCACCGAAAACAGAAATACCATTCCCTGGGTTGCCGGGAAATTGCCGGCAAATACCTGCCCGTAAAGCTGGCCCCAGATCACAGTGTCGCCTATTGATATTATGTTTGTTGAAGTGTAAGCACAGCCATTTATAGCTATTGTTGTAAGAGTGACATAGTATGTTCCAGGATTGGAATATTCATGAACCACATTTTGACCTGTTCCTGTATAATTATCACCAAAATCCCAGGAATAAGTTCCACTTAATCCATTAAGCATATACCCCTCGAAATTCACTGAATTACCAATCTGACTGTATATAAAGTAGTTAACACAGTTTGTAACAGAACTTACTTCTACTGTGCTGCACCAGACACTCTGACAATTATTTCCTGAAATTGTGAGACAAACAGTATAGGTACCAGGAGCACTATAAACATGTGAAGGGTTTTGTAAGTTACTCGTTGCCGTGCCATCACCAAAATCCCAGGACCAACTTGTTGGATTACCGAGTGAAAGATCAATAAAATGAATATGATGACCCGAACCGCTTGAATCGGGAAAATGTGTGAACTGCGCCTGGCATCCCATGGCAGAATCATATACTGCAACTGTTTCACAGTATGTTGAACTGCATAAGCCGGAATCTCCCTGAACGGTAAGGCATACATTATAAAACCCGGGTGCCTGGTAAGTGTGGCTAATGTTAGGATTACCCGGAGAAAGTATGGTATCGATAGTGCCATCGCCGAAATCCCAGGTCCATAACCATATGTTTATACCTATAGATTGATCAGTAAAGTTCATGGTAAGTGGGGTATTAGGAGCAGGAAGCGCTTCAAATTTGGCCTGACAACCCTGGTTCTGTGGCAGGACCGGGAGGCAGAATGTACTGGTACAAACAGAGTCGCCACTTGTAATTGTAAGGCATACAAAATAGGGATCCATAACAGGACCTGCCGGGAATGCATGCACTGGGTTTTGCTCTGTCGAAACGCTTCCGTCATCAAAATTCCACAACCACGAAACCTGTCCTGTGTAATATGATTCGTCAGAAAACTGAAAAACATTAGGCGAAGCACCTGCAACAGCAGCATAGCTAAATTGTGCCTGACATCCGGAATTCTGGCCAACCACAACAGGCAGACAAATGGTATCAGAACAATTGACTGATGAAATTATCAAACAAACATTATACGTTCCGAAAGTGCTGAAAGTAAAGACCGGATTCTGCAACGTACTGGTATTGTTAACTCCTGTTGCGGGATCATTGAAATTCCAAACCCATGAAATAGAATCTGAAGAAACTGACTGATCAAAGAATTGAACAGTAAGTAAGGAAGTGCCCGGAATTGAATTATACGAAAAGCCAGCCTGGCACTGGCTATAGTTACTATCAACAACCACTGTGCTACAATAATAATCCGAACACTGACCGTTAAAGCCCAGCACATTAAGGCAGACATTATAAATACCCGGTGAAGTGTATTGATGACTAACGTTCGGATTACCCGGAAAATAAACCGTTGTGTCGGTTCCGTCGCCAAAGTTCCAATTGAAAAAGTTAATATAGCCGGCAGACTGGTTGATAAAATGAACCAGGCTGGGAATCACCGGGTCTGGCTGGGATAAATAGAATGCTTGGCATCCGAATGGGGGAACTGAATCCTCAACTAAGATGGTTATCGTTTCCTGATCCCAACAGGTTGTCCCCAGTGCCCCGATTGTATGTGTCACGGTATAATAACCTGCAGCCGGAAATTCATGTATCGGGTTAGGAAGTTCAGAAGTAGTTCCGTCGCCGAAATCCCATGCCATGATGCCATTTCCGCCTATTGACTGGTCGAAAAAATTTAAGGTAAACGGCTGACTTGCAGGCGTGTAAAAAAATCCGGCAACACAGCCGGAAGGTGATGAGCATATGGAAAAAGTTGTAGATAGCGACATGTTTCCAGGACCAAAAGGCAAACTCACGGTATGTGTATACTGCTGACAATCAGTGACCGAGACAAAAACAAATCCACTATTTATATTAGGCGAAAGCAGAATAGAATCCTGAAAATACCCATCTGGATTCGTATAAACGACATTGTTGTAATAAAATCCGGCGGTAGAATCAGTGTGGATTGTAACAGGATAGGACATTAAAGGGGCACCGGTATTGATATCAATAACAGTTCCCGAAATGCTTACCACATTTTGTGCAAACATGGGTAAAGTAATCACACACATCGCGATCAGAAGGAAAATCTTTTTCATAAGCTGACTGGTATTTATTAAAATGAGTTAAACACAATTTTGATTAAAGCATGCTACTTCTAAAACAAGGACTTATCAAAAAGTTGCCTGCGGACTTAAAATTTTAATTTGATTGACGATCGTAATGCAGGAATAAATTCTTGTTGTGCAGCGGAAGCAGATGTTTTGTCAGGATTGAGAAGATATTTTACATGCGGCTCTATTTCAAAAACTATGCGTTTACTCACATTGTATGCTGCTGAAATATTTGCCATAAACCAGAAATTATTGCGGGCATAAGCATCGGGCAATTGATTAATACCAACGAGTTTGTTTTGTCCTGAGTTATATTCATACTCAGCCACAGTATTGGATTTGAGATAAAACAGCATTTCAACACCGGTTTTCAAGCCTACGGCAAATTTACCACGCTGAATAATAGTATATCCTGCCATTACAGGAATCCGGAGCTGATTGTACCGCACTTCTTCCTGATAGGTGTCAAGTTTCAGCACACTATCCCATACTTTTGAATCGCTCATATAATAGGTCGGTACGAGGTTGTAACGCTTTTGATCGTAGGCAAAAGTTATTGAATCCAGTTTCTGGTAGCTGCCGAGGTAATCGTTGTAGCCGACTTCGTAATTACTATAATCGGTTGAATATGTAACCCCTAAGCCCGAAGTAAGAGAAAATCTGCCGTATGTAATTTTCCCTTCTAACCCAAGAGAGTGCACCAACGAGTTCCCGTCATTTTTAGGATTCCAATCAAGACTATAAAGCAAAAACGGAGTAAACCCGAATGGAGTATGAGATTTTGGCAACTGAGGCAGCGGCTGTCCCTGATCCGGATTGTCGGATAAACCAGTAAAATCTTTTTCAAACTTAGTGGTATCCTTTAAAATAAAAATGCTATCAGGCTGATCTTCAATGGCATCTAAAGGATGATTTCCATCCTGATAATCCGTTTCATTTACTCCTGCTGCTGTGCTTGAAATTCCTGATGGCAATACTTTCTTTTCGTGTAAGGCAATTTCTTCTTTGGCTACAACCGTACTCTCAAAAACCGAATTTGAAAATGTTCCTGATTTCTCCGAAATATGCTCTTCTTCACTTGTTGCATGCACTTTTGCTTTCTTTTCATCAATAAATTTAAATGCCGGTTTCGATTGAGTTACCGATCGTGGAACTTCAGAATTGGATTGGGTTTCTGATTTATCAGGTGTTGGGGTGTTTATTTCCGGAGCAGATTTATCTTTACTCACAGCGGGAGTTTGTGTTTCTGTTGCTTTGGGAGCAGGAGCTACATCATCATTGAAAAACCCGAAGTACAGGATTACCGAAACTGATAGTACAACAGCCGCAGCAAGCATATTTTGCCAGCGAAAGATACTGTGCCATATGCCGGTTGCAGCAG
>CAZBZA010000036.1:0-16158 GCA_964495865.1 uncultured Lentimicrobiaceae bacterium | reverse complement strand
TACCGAATGTGGTGGAGTTTGACATATGGTTTTAGATTTAGTTTGGAATGAAACGTATCCTACTGAGCAATATTACTTCCAGAAAGCCCATAAATCGCTCATTTAACAATTCTTAACCTTGCTTACAAATTGGTGTTAAAGCTTTGAGAAAACAATCGCAGGACATGGCTATGAAAAATGGACCTCCATAAACAGTCGCAAATAGACACCTCTACTTTACTAACCCTGTTATCTCTTTTGTAAATTTAACTAAATACGAAATCCAGCAATCAAACGCCGTGGTTAAATTGTTAAATTTGCACTCTATTTTATATTAGTATGCGACGACATGTTGATTTCCTTGTTATTGGAACGGGTATTGCCGGTTTAAGCTTTGCTTTAAAGGCGGCGAAGTACGGAAAAGTTTGTATAGTAGCCAAAAACAAGGCAGACGAAACTGCCACAAAATACGCCCAGGGCGGAATTGCGGCTGTAATGTATACTCCTGATACTTACGAAAAACACATACAGGATACCCTTATAGCCGGTGACGACCTGAATGATGAAAAAGCAGTACGGATAACAATTACCGAGGCACCTGAACGGATTAAAGAACTTATAGAGTTGGGTGTAGACTTTGATAAAAATGCTTCCGGGCAATATGACCTGGCCAAAGAAGGCGGACACTCCGAATTCAGGGTTTTACATCATAAAGACCAGACCGGATTAGAAATAGAAGAAACGCTTCTTGAAAGAGCCCGGGAAAATGAAAACATCGAGATCCTCGAAAATCATTTTACCATTGAAATTATTACTCAGCATCACCTTGGGGAATATGTAAACCGCCGGACACCTGATATTACCTGTTACGGCGCTTATGTGCTTGATGTCAAAAACAACAGCATCGACACCATTCTTGCCCGGATAACGCTTATGGCTACCGGTGGTGCCGGAAATGTGTATGCCACAACTACAAATCCTCCTATTGCAACCGGCGATGGAATTGCTATGGTTTACCGCGCTAAGGGAACCATCGAAAAGATGGAATTCATTCAGTTTCATCCTACTTCGTTGTATAATCCAACCGAAAAACCTTCGTTCCTTATCACTGAAGCATTACGTGGTTTCGGAGGGATACTGAAAGATATCAAAGGCAACGAGTTTATGCAAAAGTACGACAAGCGGCTTTCGCTTGCCCCTCGTGATATTGTTGCCCGTGCTATCGACAATGAACTTAAAATTAGCGGCGAAGACCATCTATACCTCGACTGCCGCCATATCAACCGTAACGAGCTTATCAATCATTTTCCGGCCATTTACGCCAAGTGCCTGAGCATTGGTGTTGATATGACCAAAGAAATGATCCCAATTGTGCCGGCTGCCCATTATACCTGCGGAGGAATAAAAGTAGATGAATGGGCTGAAAGCTCAATCATTAATCTTTACGCTTCGGGCGAGTGCGCTTCTACCGGATTGCACGGCGCTAACCGACTGGCAAGCAACTCGCTGCTCGAATCGCTTGTGTATTCGCACCGTTCCTGCGTTCATGCTTCGCAAAAATTAAAAGATATCAGTTACTGTAACGAAATTCCCGACTGGAATGCTGAAGGCACCGTAATGAACGAAGAAATGGTTCTTATTACCCAAACCATGAAAGAGTTGCAGGCTATTATGACCAATTATGTTGGCATAGTGCGTTCAAACCTTCGTTTAAAACGTGCTGCCGACCGCCTGAATATCCTGGAACGTGAAACTGAAGACCTGTATAAGCGCTCAGTGCTGATTGATAAGATATGCGAAGTCCGGAACCTGATAAAAGTTGCTACTTTAATTATAAAAATGGCACTTGAGCGCAAGGAAAGCCGCGGATTACATTTCTCTATCGACTACCCGAAAACCAGCGAACAGGCTATTCATTCTTTTAGTCCTGAAGACTGAAATGAAGGTACGATTTACAAATGTCGATTGACGAATTGTAATCGAAGTCCTTCAGTCTGCTGACAACAAGTCATTCCTCAATCGTAAATCGTAAATCGTACCTCGCAAATCATAAAATCCCAAAAACATGCCTCTCATATATCCCATTAAAGGAATAGCCCCAACTATCGGAAAAAATACTTTTATTGCCGAAAACGCTACTATTGTAGGTGATGTGGTTATGGGTGATAATTGCAGTGTATGGTTTAATGCTGTAATCCGCGGCGATGTTCACTTTATCCGTATCGGTAACAATGTGAATATTCAGGATGGCGCGATAATTCACTGCACGTATCAGAAAGCGCCGGTAAACATTGGAAATAACGTTTCCATTGCGCATGCTGCCATTGTACACGGATGCACAATTCACGACAATGTACTTATCGGAATGGGAGCCATTGTCATGGACGGAGTTATTGTCGAAAGCAACTCCATAATTGCTGCCGGAGCCGTAGTTTCGCAAAACACCCTGGTAGAATCTGGTAGCGTATATGCAGGTGTACCTGCAAAGAAAATTAAATCAATCGACCCGCATTTGCTCGAAGGTCAGGTTAACCGGATTTCAAAAAGTTATACCATGTATGCCAGCTGGCATGATGATACTATTGTTCCTGTAGGGGAATAGTTTTTGGATAATAGAAAATCGCAAAAGGTTATTCAGATACTATCATTTACGATTTTCGAGGTGCGATTTCCGGAGCTATGCTTTTAGTATAAAAGGTACTAATTACTATTTCTCCGTTTACGATTTCCCTATTTTCCCATTTCCCACAACCCACTGACACAATGTCGCAGTTAAACAATTGGCAGGAAATTTGTGTTTATACAGTAAATCAAAAAAAGAAAGAACAATGTCAATCATAGTAATTTTTATTGGCTTTATGATCCTTAGTCTGATCGTGAGCCAGGTGCTGAAATCGAAATTCAAAAAATACTCAGCCGTTCCAATTGGAAGCGGATACACGGGTAAGGATATTGCTGAAAAAATGCTTCGTGACAAAGGCGTTTTTGATGTAAAAGTTGTATCAGTTGAAGGACAGCTTACTGATCACTATAATCCGCAGACTAAAACCGTGAACCTTAGCCAGGATGTGTATTACAAATCGAGCATTTCGGCCGCAGCAGTAGCAGCGCATGAGTGCGGACACGCAGTTCAGCATGCCGAAGCATACGCTTTCCTGAAAATGCGCAGTGCAATGGTACCTGCCGTAAGTTTTGCCTCCAGGTATATGCAATGGGTTTTGCTGGCTGGTATATTAATGGTAAACACATTCCCGCAACTATTGCTTGCCGGTATTATTCTGTTTGCAGCTACCACACTTTTCAGTTTTGTAACCTTACCGGTTGAAATTGATGCCAGCCGTCGTGCTTTGCTTTGGTTAAACGACAGTGGAATCACAACATACGAATCACACCCAAAAGCTCAGGATGCACTGAAATGGGCCGCCTATACTTATGTGGTTGCTGCTTTATCGTCACTGGCTACTCTGCTGTATTACATCATGATTTTTACAGGGCGCAGGGATTAAGTTTCAAAGTTCACTTTTCCCTAAAAAAGTGAGTGAGGGGGAGAAGGGGCGACAAGGGGACAAGGAGATAAAGGGAATAGGAGAAATTAAAAAAGCCGTAAATCTGAACGATTTGCGGCTTTTTGTTTGTTATGCATCAGATGCTATTTCCCGATTTTTATTCCTATACCTAGTTTTAAATCCAGCGTTTTGTATCCATAATTTGCATCTTTATATGAATTATACAGGTCGTAACTCACATTTAGATCAAAAAAAACTTTTTCATTAAGCCAATATGATACCCCTGCATCAGGAGTCAATATAAAAGCCAATTTAGTAGTTTTAGTATTATTATTGTAAGTATCCGAGCTATAATAATCTTTCTTGTAATAAAGAGCCATACCGGTTGATAGACCAATATATGGTCTCAGTTTACTGCTATAAAAGTATTTTCGCAGAGTCGGGGCTAGCTTTACATTATACATTGTTTGTTTTGAATTAGTATTTCCTGTCGAATATTGAGATTTTCCAAATCCAAGCTCGTTTTCGAGGTTTAATCCGAGAGCGAAATTATTGCGAACCAGGTACATTGTATAAGGATTAAAGTTCAAAAGTATGATCCTGTTTTCATGCAAATTAGACATAAAGCTAAGATTCCCGTTTACACCTCCTATCCAACTTCCCTTTTCCAATTGGGCTAATGAAGGGATTGTGATAAGCACTAAAAGGGCAAAAAAAAGAGAAAGTTTTTTCATACTAAAAATTTTAAGTTATAAAAATCGAAAATTGATTAACACAATATTAAGACGGTAAATTTCAATAATCGTTAAACAAATGTTAATTAAACAGAACATATGTTAAAGCAGCAAATTTATTATGACCCATTTATCCACAAGCTGATTATAAAATTTACATCCGATAAGGAACAAAAAAAACTCCGGACAGAGCCGGAGTCTAAATCAATTTGTAAAGGAGTACTATTATTGTGTGATTCCAAGTTTTTTCTTCACAAGCGGCATTACATCTTCGCCACCTTCCGAATACAAAAGAATATCATCAACTGCATTCATGATATAAGCGAAACCACCTTCTTTAGCAACATCTTTTATAGCAGCGCGGGCTTTTTCAACGAAAGGAGTAATCAGCTCAGTTTGTTTTGCTTGAATATCCTGTTGGGCTATCTGTTGAAATGATTCTATACGCCCCTGAAGGTCAGTAATTTCTTTTTCTTTTGTAGCTTTGATAATACTTGATAAACCAGCCACATTCTTCTGATAATCGGCAACTTTCATTTCAAGTTCAGCATTCATGGTCTGCAGTTCGCCTTGGAGCGACTGTACATAATTTTCCATAACACCTCTTACAGTGTCTTGGCCAGGCATCATTTCCAATAATTTTCCAAAGTCAACATGTCCGATTTTTGTGGCTTTCTGAGCATTGGTGGTTGCTGCAGCGGCAATAAGTAATACAATTGCTAAAACTTTTACGAGATTCTTCATCATTTTAAGTATGGGGATTAATTGTTTTCAATTTAAATAAGGCGCAAAGGTAAAAAAAAGGCAATACCTAAAACACCTACAGTCTATTTTTTACCTTTAGTAGTTTGCTGAGGCTTATATGTATAGCCCAGTTTATCAAGAACCTGCTCGCTGATATCGTATTTAGGATTTGTATAAATCAGGGTTGCATTCCCCGCTTTATCAAAAACTGTAGCATAGTTTTCAGCTGTTGCAATTTCTTCAATTGCATTATACACTTTTTCCTGAATTGGTTTAATGAGTTCCTGGCGTTTTTTAAAGAGGTCGCCATCTTTACCGAAACGTTTTTTCTGAAGGTCTTTTCCTTCTTTTTCCTTTTTTACAATATCTTCCTCACGTTTCTTTTTCATATCCTCAGGCAAAAGAATAGCTTCGTTCTGGAAGTTTTTATACATTTTATCGATTTCGGCAAATTTCACCTCTATCTCCTTTTGCCACTGAACGGACAGTTCATCGAGCTGAGCCTGTGCATCGGCATATTCGGGCACATTATCGAGGATGTAATCGGTATTAACATAAGCGTATTTCTGCGCTGAAATACTCAAGCCCATTACTAAAATGAGTGTTGCCAGTATTATGATCTTTTTCATGTTATAAACTCCTTTTTGGGTTAAATGAGTGGAGGATACTTTTAATTATTGTTAAGTGATTGCAAAAAACCTGCCAAAACAATTAATCGATGGACGAATTAATTGAAAAATGGAACTGTCCCTTGTTTGCATTGGGCGAACCGGGAATGTCGTCGAAACCATATCCCCAGTCGAGACCCAGCAATCCGAACATTGGCAGGAATACCCTCACGCCAACACCGGCTGATCTGCGTACATCAAAAGGATTGAAATCACTGAATTCGCCCCAGTCGTTACCAGCTTCGACAAACAGCAATCCGAAAATGGTCGAATTAGGGTTAAGTGATAATGGATAGCGCAACTCCAGGGTACTTTTATTATAGATGATACCTCCGGGAGGTCTGCTTGTAAGACCATATAAGGGCGTAAGGCTTTCGTTGGTGTATCCTCTGAACCCGATAAGTTGCCTGCCGTCAATGGCTGAATAGCCTGACATTCCATCACCACCCATAAAGTAACGGTTAAAAGGGGTTACCTGGATTTCACTGCTGTATTTTCCTAAGAAACCAACTTTTGTACGGGCCATAAGAACGAGGTCGCCAACAATCTGCTGGTAAAAAGCTCCGCTCATTTTCCATTGATGGAACTCAATCATGCGGTATTTATCTTGAGCAGATTTGGCATTAAACCAATCAGGAGCGATTAAAGAGTATGGCGGAGTAAGTTCGAGCGAAATATTAAACTCCGAACCGGCACGCGGGAAAATAGGTGCATCCGTCGAATATCGTCCTAAACCAACTGTGTAGGAATAACTTTGGTACAACCCATCCTGAGGTTCACCGAAAAGGTAATAGTTATCGAGTTTGTAATGCTGTAAACTAATCGTCTGCGAGAGGTTAAAATAATTGTCGGGCCATTTAAGCCTGCGGCTGAACACAAAACTCAGGCCTGTAATATTGTATGCATAGTAAGCAGCATTATTTTTAGGATATCCGTTATTGAATGCAGATATATAAGAGGAAACGCTTAGCTGGTTAGGTTTCTTGCCGCCTAACCAGGGCTCGGTAAACGAAGCACTGGCACTAACATAACCCTTACCATACGACTGCAGGCGCAAAGAAAGTTTCTGTCCATCGCCTGAGGGAATAGGTTTCCAGGCTCCTTTCTGGAAGAAATTCTTAGCGGAGAAGTTATTGAACGATACACCCAGGGTACCTATAAGCCTCCCATAACCCCAACCTCCTGAAAGTTCGAGCTGATCCGAAGAGGTTTCTTCCACTTTATAACCTATATCAACGGTTCCGTTAGCCGGATCGATATTGGGTGTTTGAATATCAATTTTTTCCTGATCGAAATATTTTAGCTGTGTAAGTGAGGTACGGCTGCGCAGAATATCCGACCGGCTGAACAATTGGCCAGGGCGGGAATATAGTTCCCTCATTATAACATGATCGTTTGTGCGCGTGTTGCCACTCACTTTTACCCTGTTTACATTCATCTGACGTCCTTCGCGGATACGAATCTGTAAATCAATGGAGTCATTCTCAGCGCGGAGCTCGATAGGTTCGATGGTACAGGTTAAATAACCATCGTCAACAAACAAGCTCATTAAATCAATGCCATTGGGATTGAACTGCAAGGCCGCGTCAAGCTGATCCTGGTTGTAAACATCCCCTTTCCGGATACCGAGTAAGAGTGCTAGCTCAGTAGAAGTAAACTTGGTATTCCCAACGAAAGAGATATTGCGGTAGTAGTATTTGCGTCCTTCATAAACACTAAGATCGATAGTAATACTGTTGGGACCCGTTTTATAAATTGAATCTTTTAAAAGTGTTGCATCACGATAGCCGTTTTCATAATATTTACTGATGATAGCTAACTTATCTTCTTCAAAATCGCTTTCGATAAATTTGGATGCTTTAAAAATCCTGAATTTCAGATTTTGCCCTACAACCTCCTGCATATAGGAAGAATAATTTGCCATATCCCCGGAAAATAAATGACCGAAGAAACCAAAAAATGTTTCGTTGAGTGCAAATAATGGCCGGTATGATCCTTTTTCTTTGGTTTTCTTTAAAGCCGATTTCAATGTAAGTTCACTCACATTTTTATTGCCGATAATATTTACTTTTTCGATTTTAACTTTACCGCCTTTTTTAACATCAATATTAAGGGCAACGTTATTAAGTAAAAGTGTATCCTTGATCTGGGTAATTTTTATATCGGCGTCAAAATAACCCTTTCCAACATAATGCTTCGCAATGGTATTCCTAACGCGGGTTTCGAGGTTATCAGTAACCACGTCTCCTTTTGCAATTTTTATTTTTTCGCGCAGGTCTTCGGCTTCTCCTTTACGGATACCGCTAAAACTGAAGCGCGAGAGCCGTGGTCTTTCGGCAAGCCTGATTTCCAGAAAAACCTGTCCGTCCTGCACCCGTGTAGCAACAATTTTAACGTCTTCAAAAAGACCTTGTTTCCAGAGTTTATCCATGGCTGAGCGGATTTTTT
The DNA here is from genome assembly GCA_964495865.1 of uncultured Lentimicrobiaceae bacterium. Lineage (GTDB taxonomy): Bacteria > Bacteroidota > Bacteroidia > Bacteroidales > UBA4417 > UBA4417. Next base: position 8,079 of record CAZBZA010000036.1, on the reverse strand, counting down.
CGCCAGGGATATCAATTTTCTCACCCACCTGCAAACCTGATAATGAAATCAGTACAGAACTGTTAAGGTATTGAACGCCAGTAACAGTTATTCCCCCGATAGTGTATTTCTTCGGAAAGGCATAGTTGATATCGGGAATCTCATCACCAATCGAAATCTGCGCCACAACCGGCATTGAGAGGATTGAAATTAAAAATGATAGTAATGTAAAGCGCCTCAGAGTCATCCTTTGCAATTTATAATTTGTTCACTCGTTTTGCCAAATCGCCTCTCGCGATGCTGGAAATCAATAATAGCTTCGTAAAGGTCATTTTTACGAAAATCGGGCCACAGTTTAGGCGAAAAATACAGCTCCGTATAAGCTGTTTGCCACATCAGGAAATTACTTGTCCTATATTCACCGCTGGTACGTATTAGTAGCTCAGGATCAGGAAGATCGGGGGCATTCATATTTGCAGCAACTATTTTCTCACTTATCTGCGAAGGATCGAGCTTTCCTGCTTTAACCTGCTCAGCAATTTTTTTCATAGCGTCAACTATTTCCCATCTGCCGCTGTAGCTAAGAGCCAGGAATAAATCCATACGCGTATTACCGGCTGTATCGTCCATAGCTTTTTCAAGCTCCTTGCGCACCTGGGGAGCAAGGCAATGAATATTACCTATAACCCTAAGCCTGATTTGATTATCGTTTAATGTTTTAACTTCATTGCTGATAGTGACTACCAACAGATGCATCAATGCATCGACTTCTTCTTTCGGGCGATTCCAGTTTTCAGTTGAAAAAGCATACATGGTAAGATACCTTATACCAAGTTCTGCAGCAGCTTCAGCTGTTTCGCGAACAGATTGCACCCCGTTATTGTGACCGAAAACACGCTGTTCGCCACGTTGCCGGGCCCATCTGCCATTCCCATCCATAATGATAGCAATATGTTTCGGCAGACTGGTTTTATCTATTGTGTCGATCAAATTTCCGTTCTCCATCATTTCCGACAAATTTAGGCTTTTGTACTTTACAGCATCAGCCCCTTTTGTTAATTATTCTTAATGTATATGATGCCGGATAAAAAAGCCGTAACTTATTAATATCCTTGGCGTTGGTGGTCGAGACAACGCTCTTTACTTAACATCCGGATTTTAAATGTAACCGATACACCGGCAAAGGAATACCAATCATTATTACGTGAATTCCCCCGCTGCATTCCGGCATTGTGTGTCAGCAACGGATCTGAAGCCAGTTCTTTAATTGATGCTGCAGCCGGATTTGTACCTGCAAGATCAAGATAATAGGTCTGACTTATATCATCGAGGTAATCAGTTGAAGTAAGGCGCATTCCCCACTCAGCTCCTACACCTATAAGCTTACTAACACTGTACTTAACCCCTAAACCAAAAGGCATACTAAACGCATAGAGATTATATGGGTTCCCTTGTCCCTCTGTACTTAAAGGCTGCAATCCTACGCTTGAACCGGCAACATTTCCGTATGGTTCAAAAAAGAAAACTGAAGCTCCGCCAAATATATAAGGCGAAATTGAATGCATTTTACTGCCGATAAAATATTCGAAAAAGTTAATTTCGAGCTGTAAACCGGCTTCAGTAATAACTGATTCAAAATTAAGGTTACGTTCAGGATTGGCTTTGCTTACGGCATCATCACCTGCAACTTCGCCCCTTATACCATGAGCCCTGAGTGAAACCCTTGAATTGAAATTCTGGCGGTATAATATCCCAAAGGCTGGTTTCGACATCCGAAATGGTAAGGATGGATTGAGGTCGCCAACATAATAAGTTACCCCTCCCAAAACCCCCAGATCGCCCGATTTCTGGGCAAAGGCTGAGGATGATAAAATCACCGTAAATAAAGCAAAAACAAGGAATTTTTTCATAATTTTTGAAGCGTGCAAAGGTAGTATTAATATTGATACAGAGCGCATAGTAATACATTTTGGTTAGGACGATTTCGATTATACAATTGTAATTTTCAGATGGAGTTTTCAATTAGGAGAAATAAAATCAGGCTATCTGCTTTACTATTGATTAATCCGGGCTCACAGATAACCCTCCCGAAGTTAAAACAACAGTAGAGTTATTTAAAGAAAGGCTGTGGAAAAATTCAGAAGACTTTTACGGCTATATCGCTATTTTTATGTTAGTTGCGAATATCCGACCCCCAATTCAGTTTAGCGCGTATAGTCGAAAAAAAGTTTTCGTTCAGTCGCTGAACCAGGTTAATATGGAACCCGGCTTTCCCCACAACCAGCTCGTGATCAGGTGTTATGATGGCCGATTGCGAATCAAGCCCAACCAGGGCCTGATGGTCGCGGCTATCAACCCTGATACGTATCAGGCTATTGTCAGGAATAACGACGGGGCGTACGGATAAATTGTGCGGGGCAATTGGAGTAATAACAAAATTGCTTGAGTCGGGAGTAAGAATAGGACCTCCGCAACTGAGCGAATAGGCTGTTGAACCAGTAGGTGTTGCAATAATAAGGCCATCAGCCCAATACGAAAGTAAAAGCTGATCATTTACCCATACATGCACCACAACCATGCTTGAGTTTTCTTTTTTATTTATTGCCAACTCATTAAAAGCAAAATTAAAATCGCCGAAAAGGTCAGCAGGAGAATGAAGGCATATTAGTGTACGCTTAACAATGCGATAACGCTGATTTAAAATTTCTTCAACAGCGGTAATAATTTCGCTGCGTGGAATACTAGAAAGGAATCCCATCCGACCCAGGTTAATACCGGCAATAGGAATTCCCGAATCGCGCACCAGCTGAACAGAGTGAAGCATAGTACCATCACCGCCAACCGAAAGAAGCATGTCAGCCTTACCTCTCAGATCCGTATGGTTGGCAAACAGGGAAACAGGATTATTGAAAACAATTTTATCTTTTAATAAATCGTGAAACGGCTTCCAAATCAGGAGTTTGCAGCCTCTGCCTTCGAGCGATTCAATAAGTATGCGGAAGTAATCAAGATGTTCGGTATTGAACGCTTTTCCGAATAATGCAATTTTCACGTTGTAAGATTTTGAATTGTTAGAAGTTGTTACCGGTTTGCACGCAATCAGTATCAATCTTTCTCAGATTCCGGCAATAAAGTGTATAAAGATACCACTTTTACCCGATTTGTTCACAGCATACTCAACCCGCACAACTTTATCATAATAGGTAACCAGGTCGATACCAATTCCTGTTCCTGCCAGTAATGTGCGTGGCAGGGTATTGTTATTTTCCGCAATCCACTGTGGTTGCCATACATAAGCAGCATCAGCGAAAGCGGTAAGATACAAAGCGTAATGTATTTTCCCGAATTTAGGAGTGGGGATAAAACCGATAGAATGTGCCGTTTCGGGAACCAGGGCAAATTTAATGTTTGAACGAAACAATGCGAAATGCTTTCCATCAATTACATTATACTCATAACCACGCACATAATCGCGGCTATATCCCAGGGCTTCAATCTGAAAATACGGTTGCCATGCTGATGATGATATTTTACCAATAAATGAAACACCTGTATACCAGCGCTTTGCCAGTTTCGAGTATAAACGGGTAGTAGTTTTAGCCCAGGCAATATTTACAGGTTTTTCGAAACCAAAACCTAATCCTGACTTAGTGAGCTCAACATCGGCATACCAACCTTTTAACGGGTAGTATTTTATATCGCGGCGATCTACTTTAAACTTGTAATAGATACTCAGATACACCGGTTCGGAAGCATCGGGATAGCTGTAATCAGGATTAAGCCGGAGTAATGAATCCGAAAAGGTATAGGAGTTAATTCCAGCAACCAGCTGGTGCGTGACAAAAATATTGTTCCTGAAAGTTCCATTTACCGAAATATACTTCTCGACGGATAATCCATCGGGATCAAAAGCAAACACAAGTTCGTCGTTTGCAGTTATATACCCGACTTCCCGGTTTTTAAGGTAGCCGGCGCTAAAACCTAACCCGAAACGTTTCTTCTTATCGATGTAAGGGTTTTGATATGCCAGACTGAATTTCCGGTTCTTACCCAACTGAAATATGGCATCAAATTCGTCCATACGACCGGTAAAATTGTACCACTTTAAATCAATTCCGTAATTAATGCGGGTAAAATCGCGCGATTTCCACCAGGCGTTGAAATTACGGTCGGTAATCTGAAGCACGGGCACTGGCCAGATGTACCAACGCTCAAGCAATAAGAATGAAATATTTACAACGCGTATTTCTCCTGATTTACTAACAGAAACCGTGTCAACAGTTACAAAATTAAAAAGTGATGTATTTAAAAGATTGAGCCTCGACTGGTTAACCCGTTTTGCGAATTCATCAGCCTGAATGGTATCGCCGGGAGAAATAAGCAATTCGCGGAAAATAATATTGTCGAGGGTTTTCTTATTTCCTGATATCCTTACTGTGTCAACTTTAACCGAATGAAAAGCTGTAAAATTTTGTGCTGAAACTTGAAATAGCCCAGAAAACAGCAGCAAATACAGCATCAGGATGCGGATTGATCGAGCTGAAGGTTTTTGTTCAGGAAAATCCATGAAAAAGGATCAGACGTTTAGATAAGTCATAAGCAAATCGTATCGGTCGCGCAAATTGTCGAAATAATCGCTCTCGAAAAACGATGCTTTAATCGTGTAGTCATGTCTCAGAAACGATTGAATAACAGGCTGTATATCAATACGATTAAGCTTCAAAGTAAGTTCGAGCCGTGTTGAATCAGCGGGAGACGTAACATACATGCTCAATATTTTTGCGTCGTTTTCTTCTATAATACGCGAAATCTCCACCATCGAAAAATCATTCGCATTCAGTTCGAGTACTAAAATACCTCCGGGATTACTAACTGCTGCAGTTGATGCCATTTTGGCAACCAGGTCCGACAAGGTAATTACACCCAGGTAAACACCTTTCTCATCAATTACCGGCAGGGTTGTAAGCTTATAGTCAGCAAAAAGCTTCATGGCTTCATAGATATGTTTCGTATGAAGTATCGAAGTATTCTGTAACTGAAGCTGATAGCTCCATATCGGCTCTTCAAACTCTCCGGCAGCAAACACATCATCCTCCGAAATGAGCCCTAACAACTGCGAATCGCTGACAACAGGCAAGTGCGAAACCCTGAATTCGTCGAACCAATGCATTGCCATAAGCCCGGAATCGGAAGTTTTAAGCGGAAGCACTGCTCCTGATATCAGATCTTTTGCTATCATATCTTTACCGGCTCAATAATCATGCCATCAAAAGGTAAAACCAAGCGTGGGGTTTCGTAAATTTGCGGCATTAAATATATGCGATGACAAAGTTAAGTGTAAATATTAATAAAATTGCTACAATCCGGAATGCCCGTGGCGGAAATATGCCCGATGTGCTTAAAGCAGCAATTGATTGCGAATTATTCGGCGCACAGGGAATTACTGTTCATCCGCGCCCCGACGAACGCCATATCCGCTACAGCGATGTGTACGAGATTTACCCTTTGGTAAAAACAGAATTTAACATCGAGGGAAACCCCATTCCTCGTTTTATCGACCTGGTGCTGGAAGTTAAACCGGCTCAGGTAACCCTGGTGCCTGATGCACACGATGCCGTTACTTCCAATGCCGGCTGGGATACAAAAAAGCACAAATCGTTTCTGAAAGAGATTGTTTCGGAATTTAAATCGCATGGAATACGCACCTCTATATTTGTTGATCCTATCAATGATATGGTGTATCATGCTGCCGCAACCGGCACCGACCGTGTAGAACTTTATACCGAAGCTTATGCACATCACTATCCGAATAACCGCGTGAAAGCAATCGCTCCGTATGTGGATGCTTCGCGGATTGCCACTCAAAACGGGTTAGGGATAAATGCCGGTCACGACCTCGACTTAAACAACCTCTGGTACCTGGTAAGAACTATTCCTGAAATACTGGAAGTTTCGATAGGACATGCATTAGTAAGCGAAGCTTTGTACATGGGGCTCGAAAAAACCATTCAGCTCTATCTGCAACAGCTTAAAAAGTAAAAACAGATCCTGGCGAAAGCCTAAATTTTACTAGTATGATCAAACAATTCCTGACATTTTTATTTCTTGTTACAGGTTTTTATAGTGTGGCTCAAACCGTTGAAACCCATCGGACCGAAGTACGCCACGGGCTTGTTTATGTAAAAGGTGATACTATACCATATTCAGGATCAGCCGTTGCGTTATTTCCAGATGGTAAAAAGCAAATAGAAATCCATTACCTGAACGGAAAACAAAATGGCGTTGAAACATCATGGTATCCGGATGGAAAACCGATGATGGAAATAACATATAGAGATGGAGATTTTAACGGTCCTTACAGGTTTTATTACCTCGAAGGCGGCCTTGAATACGAAAAAATATATTCAGGCGGACTTATGGATGGCCCTTCGACTCATTATTATCGCGATGGTAAAAAGGAGTATGAAGGCGCATATTCCGATTGCCGCGAAACCGGTACCTGGACATATTACCATCCCAATGGCAATAAAATAAAAGAAGGAAATTTTAAGCTGGGTTTCGAGGATGGTGAATGGTATTTCTGGAACGAGAATGGTAAACAAATAAAAACCGTAACATACCGTTCGGGCGAAATTGTATCGGAACTCATTATTAAATAAAAATGCGGAGCCTGATGAGAAAGGATGATTAAACCCAAATTCAGCATTAGAAAATTACCGGATCGCAATGACCATTAATGACTAATCCGATTGTTTTTTACTAAATTTAAAAAACGTAACCATGAAATAGCCATGAGAAAATATTCTCACCAACCGAGAATGATATTATGGCGTATTCCATCTGACCTTTAAAAAATAAATTAATAACAGATGAAAACTCCTTTATTATTTTTGTTTCTGCTTTCGTTAGCGGCAGCCTTAGCGCAGGAAGTAAAACCCGTAAACACACTAAATAAACTTTGGGAAACCAGCCAGGGACTCAAAGTTCCTGAATCGGTGCTTTATGATGCCGGTTCAGGCATAATTTACGTTTCGAATGTGGATGGAAAACCTTCGGCAAAAGACAGCACAGGGTTTATTTCAACACTTTCCGCCGATGGCCGAATAATGAATGCCGAATGGGTTAAAGGGATTGATGCGCCAAAAGGAATGGGCATTTTAAACAACCATTTATTCGTTTCCAATATTGATGAGATTGTAGAAATAGATATTCCATCAGCAACAATCGTTAAGAGATACCCGGTCCCGGGTTCGCAATTTTTGAACGATATTGCGGTTGACCCTAAAACCGGTATGATTTTTATCACCGATTCGGGAACAGGACAGATATTTGTTTTACTTGAGGGAAATGTAAACCTCTGGCTTGAAGGGCCAATGTTTAAAGGCGCTAACGGTTTGTTTCTGCGCGACAATGTTCTATATATCGGAGGGGGCAACAGCATATTACAGGCAGATATAAAAAGCGGGGAAGTTACGGTTTGTGTTTCCAATACAGGTGGAGTTGATGGCCTGTATGTTACAACCGAAGGCAAATACATTTACAGCGATTGGTTAGGCTCGGTATTTATGGCTGGTTTCAAAAAGAAGCCTGAACTGCTCATTAATACGATGGCTCAAAAAGAAAATGCCGCTGACTTTGGTTTTATCCCTGAGAAAAACATGATATTGATCCCTACTTTTTTCGATAATAAAGTAGTGAGTTACACTGCTCCATTTATAAACTAAACTTTATTCAGGAATTCTATGGACCTTTTTTACCGTGAATTTGGAAACGGGCAACCTGCGATTATTTTACATGGCCTTTACGGACAGAGCGATAACTGGGTGACTGTCGGGCGCCGTATTGCCGATCAGTTTCATGTATTTATCCCCGACCAGCGGAACCACGGACAATCGCCTCACACCACTGTTCATAGTTTTCCGGCAATGGCCGATGACCTTGCACAGTTTATCGAAGATCATGAAATTGAAAATCCTGTTTTGATAGGTCATTCGATGGGTGGAAAAGTGGCTATGACTTATGCACTCGAAAATCCTGAAAAGGTCAAAAAACTGGTTGTAATTGATATCAGTCCGCGCAAATATCCCGAAAGGCTTACCC
>CAZBZA010000035.1:0-16386 GCA_964495865.1 uncultured Lentimicrobiaceae bacterium | reverse complement strand
TCTTTCTATAATATCCGGTCAATGCCGGATGGATAGAGACGCGAGCATCGCGTCTCTACCGGGGAATATCATTGTTAAAAAACCTTAATCTTATACTATCGTTGGGATATTGCCGTTTTTAAACCCAATATACTATCTTTGCCACCCAAATAAAATTAAAATGAGAAACACTTACTTATTGTTAATCACACTATTAGCAACTTTACCATTTCTAACTTTTGCACAGAAAAATGTGCAGGATAACTCTGATAAAGAGATCATGGCAGCCAAACAGGTGCTTATGCGCACCGTCGGGATGAAATCCACATCATTTCTATTTGAAAAAATACCTTCCGAAAATGGCCTCGATGTTTACGAAGTAATAGCAGTTGGCGGCAAAGTGCAGGTAAAGGGATCGGGCACTATCGCTATGACCCGCGGCGCTTACGATTATATGCGCAAAGCCTGCAATGTGCAGTACACCTGGAGCAGCCAGGACATTAAATTACCTAAGGATTTACCTGATTTTAACATTCCGCGTACCGTTTCGCCCTACAAATTCAGGCAGTATAATAATGTAAATACTGCTGGATACAGCACAGCTTTCTGGCAATTTGCCGACTGGGAAAAAGAACTCGACTGGATGGCATTGCATGGTATTAACATGCCGCTTGCAATGATGGGGCAGGAAGCCATTTGGCAGAAAGTGTACAAAGATATGGGCATGACCAACGAAGAGCTGGCACCATTTTTCACAGGTCCGGCTTTCCTTCCGTGGCAGCGTATGGGCAATATTACGAAACACGACGGACCACTTCCGCAATCGTACATCGATCAAACGATGGAACTTCAGAAACAGGTCCTTACCCGTATGACGCAACTTGGAATGGAGCCTGTAGTTCCCGGTTTTGCAGGAATAGTTCCGGCAGCTTACTCAAGGATAAATCCAGCAGCACAGTTGCGCGCATTGAAAGGATGGTCTAATTTCCCTGTTGATAATAAATCGTTTATCCTTGCTCCGGGAACATCTGATTTTGTTACAATTGGCAAGAATTTCATCAATGAATACAAACGCACCTACAATTCGGTAAATTATTTCCTTGCCGACCCGTTTAATGAAAATGAAATTACGTTAGCAGCCTCTAACCGTGATAGTGAACTGGCTATGTATGGCAAATCGATTTCCGATGCAATTGCCGCTGCCGATCCTGAAGGAATATGGGTATTGCCAGGTTCATTCTTTTTACACAACGAAAGTTTCTGGGATAAAAATGCTGTAAAATCATTTCTGAGCCTTGTGCCCGACAATAAAATGCTAATTATCGACATGGCAAATGAAAATTTAGCCGGTTGGAAAAAATACGAAGGATTTTACGGCAAGCCCTGGATTTACGGCGTTACACCTAACTATGGCGGTAATTCTCAACTTGGTGGCGATTTGTATTTCTATGCAACCGATCCTAAAACAATGCTTTCAAATCCACAAAAAGGAAATATTTCAGGATTCGGAATCTCTGCTGAAGGCATCGAAAATAATGAAATAGTTTACGAATTGCTTACGCAAATGTCGTGGACAAACAAACCGGTGAACATTAAAGAATATTTCCCCGAATTCACAAAGCAGCGTTATGGGAAAACGGATGCAACCATCACCGAAGCATGGATGTTACTGTTAGGCTCAGTTTATACCCGCAAAAACGAACATGCCCTAAACCTTTACCAGGCGCGCCCACCATACAGTTCCAAAGTAAATATTACCGACGACTTTGGTTTTAATATGGCTGCTGACTTGTTTATCAAATCAATAAAGGAACATGGCGCAAACCCGCATTTCAAGGTTGACCTTGCCCAGGTTGTAACCCAGTTTGCCGGGAACAAAACGGATATCCTGTTACAAAGAGCCCTCGACTTAAACAACCTTGGACTTAAAACCGAAAGCAAACGCACCTTCGACAGGGCATTTGAACTTATGCTTATGATGGATGCACTTACTTCGACAGTTCCTGATCAGCGCCTTGAACGGATGATTGATAATGCCAGAAAACACGGTTATACTAAAGAAGAGTCTGATTATTACGAAGCCAATGCCAAGCGGCAATTAACGCAGTGGGGAAATAATTCCACCCCGGCACTCCACGATAATGCTTCAAAAGTTTGGAGCGGACTCATAAGAGGGTATTACCTGGGCCGTTGGACTGCTTATGCCAATTCACTTCAAAGTGGCGAAGCCCTCGACCTTAATGAATGGGAAACAAACTGGATTAACAAATCAGGAGCGCTGACCAAAGCACCAACCACCGGAGATATAAATGTTTATGCTGTTACACTTTACAAGGCAGCCATTGAATACATTGCCGAAAACATTCCTGATGTTCGGATTTCGATGACTTATGCAGGCAGCAATAAAGCGAAAATTGCAATTACACCTCTTCGCGACAGCCTGGAAGTTAATTACACCCTTGATGGGAAAACGCCTTCTGCAAGCAGCAGCAGTTACATCAAATCATTCGAAATTGATTTACCCGCTACCATAAAAGCAGTAGCTTTTAAAAACGGGAGACAGTCGGGTGATGTAAATACTGTAAAAATTCCTGTTTCATTTGGCAAACCAGTCAGCGTTTCGCAACCTGCTGATAAATACAAAGCACGTTTCGGGGCTACCCTCACTGATGGCGAAAAAGCGTCGGCCAATACGCCGGGTTTAAACTGGCTCGGTTATGAAGGCGAAAACCTGAGTGCCATAGTTACAATGGAAGGTAAATTTAAAATATCGAAAGTTACAATTGGCTACCTTCAAAAAAGCGATTCCTGGATATTCGCACCTCGCTCAGTTATTGTTGAAACTTCGGCTGACGGAATTAATTTCAAACCTGCAGGGATTGTAGATGTAGATGATAACTTATGGAATATCCCTGCCAAAAGATCCGATCTTACAATAAGTTTCCCCGAAACAGAAGCTTCACACCTGCGTTTATTGGTATTCAACCGTGGTACCTGTCCGGAAAATCATCCTGGCGCTGGCAAAAAAGCCTGGTTGTTAATCGATGAAATTACTGTCGAATAAAACTTACAACTCATATTTATTAAAGCCACACCATAAAACAGTGTGGCTTTTTTAATGGGATTTTACAAAGAAATCTTCAATATTTCTTTTTTAAACATAATTAATGGATTGCGAAGGAAATATTTTAATTTTATCCGCAATCATCCGAACCATTGATTTCTATTTCATGACCGAATGAAAATAAACTTTAAAACATTAGTTATCAGTTTTATACTTATTTTAATAGGTATAAAAATTTCGTTGGCTCAATCATCGTGCCTGGTAACGCATTACACGCGCAATGCTTATAATGCAGGAAGCCAGAACTGGTCAGTAGATATTGACGAACAAGGTTTTGTGTATGTTGCAAACAACAACGGGCTTATGGTTTATGATGGAGTGCAATGGAAGTTGTATCCACTACCTTCACGAACAATAATGCGTTCAGTATCAGCCGGACCTGAAGGGGTTATTTACTCCGGGTCGCACGAAGAATTCGGTTATTGGAAAAAGGATGAAAAACTGGGGCTGAAATACAATTCGTTAGTGCCATTGCTTAAAAATTTCGAACTTCACAATCATGAAATTTGGAAAATTTTACAACTCGGTAAAAAGGTATATTTCCAGGGATTCGCCTCTATTTTTGTTTATGATCAGCATACTGTTAAAAGTATAGAACTTCCCGGAACCATCGTTTTCCTGCTCAAAGCTGATAACCGGCTATTTACACAAACGGTACAAGGAACTCTTTATGAAATAATTAACGACAAACTGGTTAGCATCAGCTCCAGCCAATTGTTGGCCGGAACCGAAGTTAAAACGATATTGCCATACAAAAACGGGACATTTCTGATCGGTACTTCATCGAAAGGTGTTTTTGTTCTGGATGGGAAAAACATTACTCCATGGAATATAGAAGCCAATACCTTTTTGAAAGAATACCAGATCAATAACGGGATAATTTTCGGTAACAAAATAGTATTCGGAACAATAGTTAAAGGGATATTTATACTCGATAACAACGGAAAAATAATTAATCATCTGCATAGCGAAAACGATCTTCAGAACAATACTGTTCTTTCTCTTGCCAATGGTGGCGATCAAAGCCTGTGGGTTGGTCTCGACAACGGCATCGACAACATATCCTTTAACAGTCCGGTGAACGTGTATCCGGCTCGTAATGAAGCGTTTGGAGCTGTTTACACAGCTGCTTTACAGAAAGATATTTTGTATGTAGGCACTAACCGGGGTATTTTTACTTATACAAGAATTGGCGACCATTTCGAATATTATGGTTTTCTGAATAATTCGCAAGGGCAGGTGTGGCAGCTTAAAGTTATTGACGGAGTTTTATTTTGCGGCCACACCAATGGCACCTATATTATTGAAGGTAAATCTTTTAAAAGAATATCTGAAGTAAGCGGTGGTTACATGTTACAAAAAATAATATTCAAAAACCAGGAATATCTGCTTCAAAGCACATATTCGAACCTGGTGGTTTACAGAAAAAAAGGCGCTTCATGGGAATACCATCAACTGGTGGATGGATTTATTGAACCTGCCCGCTTTATTGAGGCCGACCATCTGGGGAATATATGGATAGGACATTCTATAAAAGGATTGTACCGTCTTCGCTTGTCGGATCAGCTGGATAAAGTGGTTGAAAAACATATTTATGGCGTAAAGGACGGCCTGCCATCCGATTTTAACATAAGGGTATTTAAGATTTCGAACAGGATTGTTTTTTCGAATGGCGAAAAGTTTTTTACCTGGGACGATCTCAACCAGAAAATAATTCCTTATTCGGATTTCAATACTGCTCTGGGTGATTTTCAGTCAGCAACATCAATAATCCATGTAGATGAAAGCAATTACTGGTTCCTGAAAAAGGATGAAGCAGCTCTTTTCAACATACAAATGAACAACCCGAAAATGCAATACCGGTTGATTTTGCCGCAATACAAAATCAACCTGGTTGACAGCTACGAAAACATTGTTCCACTCACCGAAAACCTGCACTTGATATGCCTGGATAACGGGTTTGCTGTTTTTAATAAAGCTTTTATCCGTAGCGCTGACACGATACAGACAGAACTTGTATTCCGCGATTTCTTAAGCTGGCATACCAATGGCGAAATACGTAAGATCGACCTTTCAGCTTCTTTAAAAACACTAAATTATTCGTATAATAATATCGCTATTTCTTTTTCTTCACTTATGAATCCCTGTTCGCGAAGGCTTTTCCAATACAGGCTCGAAGGGATTGACAGCAGCTGGAGCAAATGGTCGGAACGTGCCCGGGTTGAATACACCCGACTACCAGTTGGTAAATACAAGTTTGAAGTACGCACGCTCACCCTCAACGGTGCAATAACAGATCCTGTAACCCTTAAATTCAGTGTAAATCCAGCCTGGTATGCATCGGTACCTGCTACCATTATTTATGTATTGATTTTATTTGGAGGAATTCTTCTGAGCCAGATTTTCTATCGCAGGCGCATCGAAAAACATCACGAACGGCTGCGAATTATTGCTGATGAAAAGCGGGAAATGGAAAAACAATATGCAGCCCAGGAAATTATTGAGCTTCAGAACGAAAAACTACAGGCTGAAATTTCGCATAAAAACATGCAGCTAGCCGATTCAACTATTTCAATTATTCGTAAAAATGAGGTGCTGATTGAGATAAAGAATGAGCTTGAAAAACAGAAGGAAGAACTTGGCCCCCGTTACCCGGCGCGATACCTGCAAAGGCTGAGCACACTTATTGATAATAATATTTCGAACGATAACGATTGGGAAATTTTTGAAGCATTGTTTGATCAGGCTCACGAAAACTTTTTCAAAAGGCTTAAAAATTCATTCCCCGATCTCACTCAGAGCGACCTGAAACTTTGTGCCTACCTGAAATTAAACCTGTCGTCGAAAGAAATTGCACCCTTGCTTAATATTTCGGTCCGCGGGGTGGAGATACGCCGATACCGGCTGCGCAAACGCCTGGCTCTTTCGAGTGATGATAACCTTGTAAACTATATTATGCAGTTCTGAGAACCGTTAATGCCATTGTGCAAAACAGGGAAAAGAAAAATCGGGTAATTCAAAGCTATATTCATTTCAACCCGATAATCAATTGCAAAGGTTATTGTAATTTCAATCAAGTCATTGATCTTACTTTACATTCGCTGTAATGAAAAAGCATGGATTTAAATTTCCTTTATAAATAAATTTATTTTCAATAAACAAATATTAAATATTATTTACAAAGCAATCTACTTTAAACAAACTTCATGTTTCTCAACAGCACTCCAAAAGGATAATTTACTAAAAATAATATCACAAAAATAAATTACTATAAAATTGATATTCAAGAAATTAAACAGTAGTTTAATCCTATTGTAGTAGTATTGTATAGGTGCGCAGATAACTATCAGACTCCATGTAGTAACAGTGATGAATTTAAATTTGTTTGATATGAATGATTTAGATACTTTATTTGTACAACCAATCCTGAAAAAATATACAGGATTGTTTGATTCAATCTAATTTTGGCGTAACTTAGAGACTTATCAGCATTCTGCTTGTTATTAATGTAGCGATAACCAATACACCAATCATATTTCACCAACCAAATACCAATAGTATGATGAAAATGTTACGATCAGATCATTCAAAAACTTACATAATGACAATAGTATTGATGCTTTTGTTTATTATGGGACCAGTTAAACAATCGTTTGCTCAGGCCCGACCCGTCGGGGGGCAGGTAACAGCCTCTGATACAAAGGAAACTTTGCCTGGTGCAACTATCTTGGTGAAAGGAACCACAAAAGGTACTTCCACTGATATTGATGGCAGGTTTACTTTAAATGTGACCCCGGAGGATGCTATTCTGGTTGTTTCTTTTGTTGGTTATGAAACAAAAGAAATTGTTATAGGAAATCAAAGCATTATTAACATTGAGTTAAAACCCAGCGAGCTAATGCTTTCCGAACTTGTGGTTATCGGTTATGGTACCGTTCGCAAAAGCGATCTTACCGGCTCGGTAGGATCCGTGAAAGCTAAAGATCTCACAAAAATGACTTCCCTCAATGCAGAACAAGGTCTGCAGGGCAAAGTAACCGGTGTTCAGGTTACCAGCACTTCTGGTGCCCCGGGAGCAACACCTTCGGTAAGAATTCGTGGTGTAGGTACTTTTAACAACTCCTCTCCTATATATGTAGTCGATGGAGTTATTCTCGATAACATTTCCTTCCTCAACAGTGCTGATATTGCTTCCATGGAAGTATTAAAAGATGCTTCAGCAACCGCCATGTATGGATCAAGAGGATCGAACGGGGTAATACTTATTACGACAAAAAGCGGCACAATAGGAGTTGAAAAAACAAATTTCAGCTATTCGGGCGAATATAGCATTCAGTCGTTATCAAAGAAAATTGATCTGCTGGATGGAAAAGAATTTGCAACTATCGCAAACGAAATTCCCGGCGACCCGAATTACAACAACCTTGATGCTGTGCCAAATACCGACTGGCAGGACCTCATTTTTCAAACAGCTCCGATTAACAACCACCAGTTGTCGGCATGGGGAGCAACCAAAAAGACTTCGTATTATATAGGTATAGGATATTTTAACCAAAAAGGTATTATTGACAAATCAGGTTACGAGCGTGTTACACTCAAACTGAATAATACCTATAACCTTACGGATCACCTGAAATTAGGCAATAACATCACTATATCACCTTACAAGCAACAGAATGAACCGGGTGTTGTATTTCAGGCTTACAGGGCCTGGCCTACGTTAGAACCTTACAGGGCCGACGGATCATTCGCTGGCGTACAAGGTGTTGGAAACCCATTGGCAAGTATTGAATATAATAATAGTTTTAACACCGGAATTCGCGCTGTTGGAAATATGTTTCTCGAAGCCACTTTCCTCGAAAATTTCGTAGCTAAAACAAGTTTCGGTATTGATGCTGGCTATAATAAAAATGAGAACTTCTCACCTGCCTATACAGTGCTTTATTACGATGGCACTGAATCCATGCAGAAACATTCAAAAAGCAGTCTTTCGAAAGAATCGAGCGAAAATGTAACCTGGTTATGGGAAAACACACTCAACTATAGTAAAACCTTTGAAAAGCATTCTATCAATGCTGTTGCAGGATATACTATGCAAAACACAACATCTGAATATTTCAAAGCTGCAGGCGAAGATATTATCAGGGATGGAAGTGATTTCTGGTACCTGCAATACAACAATGTTACCGGTCCAGGTATTAATGGCAGCTTAAGCAATGGAGTAGACGTTAATCTGCATTACTCCATGATTTCGTACCTGGCAAGGGTAAATTATACTTACAATGAAAAATATATTCTTACCGGGACTTTCAGGCGTGACGGATCTTCGAAATTTGCTACAGAAAACAGGTGGAGTATGTTTCCTTCCCTCGCTGCAGGCTGGAATATATCGCGTGAGTCGTTTATGAAGAGTGTACCTCAGATAACCAAGCTTAAACTTCGTGCCAGCTGGGGTAAAATCGGAAACGAAAAAATTGATTATTCCGACAGGTTTTCGCTTACTCAGAACAATGTTACTGTATTCGGAATCGGCGATATTATTTATCCGGGCGTAACCTATGCCAAAAGCGGTAACCCCGATCTGAAATGGGAAGTTACCTCACAAACTGACATTGGATTGGAAATTGGTGTTTTCAACGACAGGCTTACCGGCGAATTCGATTATTACAACCGTATTACAAATGATATCCTCGTTTTACTTTCAACACCCGGATATTTGGGTAACGGACAAGGACAGAAGATAAGATATAATGCAGGTGAAGTTTTGAATAGGGGTTTTGAAGCCAATATTAACTGGCGCGATAAGATTGGCGAAGTTGGCTACAGCGTAGGCATCCTGGCCTCATCCATTCACAACGAAGTACTTAGTGTAGGCGGTAGCAGCGGTATTGATTCTCTGCTTTATGGCGGAGACATAAAAGGATTTTTAACACAAAGCCGCGAAGGATTGCCTATCGGAGCTTTCTACGGATACAAAACAGATGGAATATTCCAGAACCAGGCAGAACTGGATGCGTATCCTCATACCGGTGATGCCGGAATAGGCGATCTGCGCCGTGTTGATGTAAATGGTGATAAAGTGATCAATGATCTGGATCGTACCTACCTCGGTTCTCCTATCCCGAAATTTATCTTCGGTTTTAATGCAGAAGTGACTTATAAAAATTTCGATGTTTCTCTTAGCTTACAAGGCCAAACCGGCAATAAGATTTACAATGCCAAGGAATTTATCAGGCCCGATGCCTATAATTTCGAGCAGCATGTAATGGACCGCTGGACAGGCGAAGGAACAAGCAATACTGAACCCCGGGCTTCCTTTGGCGGGTATAACTACATTCCTTCTGATAAATTTATCCAGGACGGATCATTCCTCAGAGTACGCAGTTTAGTAGTCGGATATACTCTTCCCGATGCTGTCAGCAAAAAGATTCATATGCAGCAATTCAGGGTTTACCTGAAAGGAAACAACATCTACACACTTACCAAATACACAGGATATACACCTGAGATTGGCAGTGGAGATGTGCTATCGAGTGGTATTGATACAGGTATTTACCCTGTTAGTGCAATATATTCCTTTGGTGTAAATTTAACATTCTAAGAGTTATGAAAAACTTTATAAAAACATATACAATAGCACTCACGGTCTTACTGGCAATAGCCTTCACCGGTTGTGAATCATTTCTTGACAAGGAGCCCCAGGGTGCATTAACACAAACAACCTTTCCTACTTCCGAATCGGATGCATTGCTTGCCGTAAATGCAACGTACGGAACCATGCTCGATGTTGGTTTCCATTCGGGTACATTTCCTATCCTCGACATTATGTCGGACGATGCCCGCAAAGGCAGTAACCCTACTGACCAGTCTGCAGAAATCGGTCCTTACGATAACTTTAAATTCACAAAGACCGGTGGCGAACTCAAGTCGTGGTGGGCAACTTTGTATATGGGTGTAAAACGGGCAAATATAGTAATCGAGAAAGTTTCTGTCATTGAAATGGATGCTACTTTACGCAGCAGGTATGTTGCTGAAGCAAAATTTCTGCGTGGTCTTTTTTATTTCGACCTGGTACGTGCCTGGGGCGATGTACCTTTGGTAATAGCTCTTGATCCGCCAACAAACATGGCACGTTCACCAAAAGCTGAAGTATACAGCCAGATAGAAGAAGACTTGCTGGCAGCTATTGCTGATCTGGATGAAAAAAACTCCCAGCCTGCTGACCAGCTTGGTCGTGCCACCAAAGGATCGGCAAGGGCGTTGCTGGCAAAAGTTTATCTTTTCAAAGGGGATTACATAAATGCAGAAAAATATGCAATGGAAGTAATAAACTCGAATAAATATGATTTAGAACCTGTTTTTGTGAATGCCAGCAGCGTAACCGGTGAGCATGGTATTGAATCGGTGTTCGAAATCGGTGCTATAGGACTTGAGGCAGCCGGAGGCAATCAATTTGCAAATGTACAGGGTGTGCGTGGAACACCTAACAGGGGCTGGGGGTTTAACAGGCCGTCGCCAAATCTTCGTGCTTCTTTCGAAACAGGTGATCCACGACTGAAAGGTACAATAATTGATCTTGGCGATGTGATAGATGGTATTGCAATTACAGGAGACGGAACCACACCTGATGTAACAACCGATGCAGATGGAAATATTCTGGAAACAGAATGCTACAACCGCAAAGTATGGACACCCGGAAATAATGTAGCAACACAATTCGGGCATAACCGCAGGATACTCCGTTATGCTGATGTTTTATTAATGGCTGCCGAAGCGTTGAATGAAAATAATAAACCTGATCTTGCGTTAACTTATCTGAACAAGGTAAGAGAGCGTGCCCGTGAAGGGAACAATACGATTTTAGCTGATATTACAACCACTGATAAAAGTACTCTCCGCACCCATATCCTTGCCGAACGCCGTAACGAACTTGCCATGGAAGGCCACAGGTTCTGGGATTTGATCCGAACTGGTAAGGCAGCTGAAGTATTAGGTCCATTAGGCTTTGTAACGGGTAAAAATGAACTTCTACCCATACCTCAGAATGAAATTGATATTTCTCAAGGATCTCTGACTCAAAATCCAAACTGGTAGAAAACAATCAAGTAAATTTAATAATTAACTTTAAATCAACCAACCTATGAAAAACAAATTGATGTATTTGAGTACGCTTCTCCTGGCAGGTGTTTTACTGCTTGGAACAAACGGATGTAAGGATGATGACCCAACAGCACTTACCTTAACGTCGCTGACTGCAGGTAGTGTGGACCTTAACGGAGCTGTTGCAGCTACCACTGTTGCTACCGATCCTACTATTGTTGCTGTATTCACAACCAGTGTTGATCCCGCCACCGCTAATAGTTCCAACATTACGATGGTAAGGGATTATGACAATGCCAATGTTACTTTAACCATTACAACCTCTGGTAGTACAGTTACCATTGTACCTACCGAAGTATTAGCAAGTGGTGCATTGTACAAACTTAGTTTTGGCGCAGGAATAAAATCAACTGATGCACAGGCTCTTACAGCCATGACCAGGAATTTCACAACCATTGGTACTTTTGCTCCATCGGGCATGGTCGCTTACTGGAATTTTGAAGATAACGCTGAAGACCAGGCAGGCACTTTCGATGCCAGCGCAAAAATTGATGTAACTTACACTGCATCGCGCAATGCTGCCGCCGGAAAAGCTGCTACCTTTAACGGTACAACCAGTATCATCGAGATACCTAATGGCGATCAACTTATGAATACACTCGACTTCACGCTGAATTTCTGGGTGAAGGGTGTAAATTCAGGTAAAGGACATTTTGTAATAGGTCTCGCTGCTTTTTACGGATTCCAGTTTGAACTCAGCGGCGATTTTAAAAACTTCAAAATGCCGGTTCAGTTCGATTATGGTGATGGCACAAGCGGCACCGGTGGTGACCTAGTCTATAACGGTGATGGTAAAACCAAGGATAACGGAGGCTGGAAAGGCACAACATTCAACAAGGAGAATACAGCTCTTGATGCTACCCTGAAAGAAAAATGGTTCCACATTTCCTATGTTTACAACAGTACAACAAAAGAAAGAATGTTTTACCTCAATGGAGAACTGGTTGTAAAACAAGATCACAATCTGTGGACGAATGATGACGGAGAACCTACAAAAGAAGCTGGTATAACAGGTCTGAAGTATGGTGGTATTGCTCCTGAAACAGTTAACGAACTTGCTTTTGGATTTATTCATTCGCGCGCAGGTACATTATGGGATGGCGAAAGCTGGGGCGGATATGAATTCCCGGGTGCTAACCATTTTCAGGGCCAACTTGACGACGTGAGAATTTACCACAAAGCTTTAACAGCTGCAGAAATTGATTTGATGTACAAATCAGAAAAACCATAACGATTGATTGGTTTGGGCTAAAGGGAGGGTATTGGGATTTCCTGATCCCTCCTTTTTTTTACTTTTAATAACTTGTTTTATGAAAATCAGGCATCTTATTCTTACCCTGTTCGCCTTAGTGGTCATACTATGCACTTCCTGTAAAGAGGATAATCCTGTTGATGCAGGAATCATCCAACTTGCTACATGCACCATCGGGTCAGTGCAGTTGAAGTATCCTGATATTTCCACTGGCATTGAAAATGATGCTGATGTTATCATTACTTTCTCATCGGCACTTGATACCAATTCTGCGAAAACAAATATCATTCTCAAACGTCCGGACAACACAATAGTGCCGGTAACATATTCCTTTACCGAAAACAATGCCACAGTTATACTCAATCCGGCTGATCCTCTGGCTAATCTTACTGATTATAAGCTCTCAATATCATCCTCATTAAAAGGCAGCCAAGGTGAAACTTTCGCCGGCATCGAATATACTTTTACAACTGCCAACGGTGCATTTGTAATTAAAACCATTACCATCAACAATCAAAATTTTATGCCTCCTGCTAAAGGTAAAAATGTACAGTTGAACGATTTAAAAATCGAAATTGAATTTTCCACCGCTCCGGATCCAAGCAATATAAAATCTTATTTTATACTGGCAGGTAACTCTGATTTTGATGTTACTATCGCAGAAGGAGGAAACATTGTCCATTTAAATTACCCCGAAATACTTTCAGGCTATACAACCTATTATTTTTCAGTTTCATCCGAACTAAAAGCAAAAAACGGGTATACCTTTAACGGATTCTCAAATTCATTTTTTACTGCCCTGGATTCAACACTCAAATTCCCGATGATCAGTGATGATGAACTCCTTACCCTGGTTCAACAGCAAACATTCAAATACTTTTACGATTATGCCCATCCTGCCAGTGGCATGGCCCGCGAACGTTACGGATCGGGCGACATAGTTACAACCGGTGGTTCCGGATTTGGCGTAATGGCTTTAATTGTAGGAATCGAACGTGGTTTTATTACCCGCGACCAGGGAATAGCACATTTATCCAAAATAGTTAATTTCCTCGAAACAGCTGATCGTTTTCATGGCGCGTGGTCGCACTGGATCAATGGAAGTACCGGCAAAGTAATTCCATTTAGCACTAAAGATAATGGAGGCGACCTGGTAGAAACTGCATTTATGATACAGGGATTGCTTGCAGTAAGGCAATATCTTGACATTTCGCAGCCTGCCGAAAATGAACTTGCTGTTAAAATAACTGCACTTTATAATACCGTCGAATGGGACTGGTACACCCGGGGCGGGCAGAATGTATTGTACTGGCACTGGTCACCAAATTATGGCTGGGATATGAATTTCCAGCTCCAGGGATACAACGAAACACTTATAACCTATATCCTCGCAGCTGCATCGCCAACCCATACTATTCCAGCTGCAGCTTACCACCAGGGATATGCAAGGAATGGCGGAATAATAAACGGCAAAACATTTTATGGTTATCAGCTGCCTGTAGGATACGATTATGGCGGGCCATTGTTTTTCGCCCATTACTCATTTATTGGGCTCGATCCGCGCAATCTGTCAGATGCCTACGCAAATTACATGACACAAAACTCCAATCATTCGCTTATCAACTGGAAACATTGCGATACGAATCCCAAAAAATATATCAATTACAATGAGTTCTGCTGGGGGTTAACAGCCAGCGATATCCCTTCCGGCTACGGAGTTAGCGAGCCTACCAACGACAGGGGAGTTATTGCACCTACGGCTGCAGTTTCGTCACTCCCCTATTCACCTGAACAGTCGATGGATGCTATCAGGTATTTCTACTATATTTTGGGAGATAAACTCTGGGG
Organism: uncultured Lentimicrobiaceae bacterium; assembly: GCA_964495865.1. Classification (GTDB taxonomy): domain Bacteria; phylum Bacteroidota; class Bacteroidia; order Bacteroidales; family UBA4417; genus UBA4417. Next base: position 2,023 of record CAZBZA010000035.1, on the reverse strand, counting down.
ACCCTATGGTTTTTATGACGCATTCAGTGTTTCGCAAAACTGGTGGGCCGACAGTTATATTGCTATCGACCAGGGACCCGAAATTTGTATGATCGAAAATTATCGTACCGGATTGTTATGGGATCTTTTTATGAGCGCCCCTGAAATACAGACAGGATTAACAAAACTGGGATTCAGCTACAAATAACACTCAGGATCAAAGGCTTGAAATCTCTCTTCAGAATGGTTGGGAAATAATTATTTATTCAGCTATCTCAAAAAGATTTAATTTAAAAAAGTCAGGAAAATGAAAAATCAGTTAACACTCAGCAAAATAGTATTACTTGCCATTTTAATTGCTGCTTCAGGCTGTGCTCAATCGCAAAAAGCTGAATTCAAATCGCAGGGAAAGATTAATTACCCTATAACTGCTGATGAAACAGCTATGCTGGATTCCATTCAGCATAAAACGTTTCTTTTCTTTTTAAATGAACACAGTCCGGATAAGGGCATTGTAAAAGACCGCGCTGCGGTTTGGGCTCCTGCCAGCATAGCTTCAACAGGATTTGGAATTCCTTCGTTTGCTATAGGCGTTGAAAGAAACTGGATAACCCGCAAGCAGGCAGCCGAAATTACGCTGAATATGCTTAAATTCTTTGCCAATTCCGTTCAAAGCACAGATACAAATGCAACGGGATATAAAGGATTTTATTACCATTTTTTACGAATGAATTCAGGAACACGGGAATGGAAATGCGAGCTTTCATCTATTGATACCGGTTTGTTGATGATGGGGATAATATTTGCCCGAAACTATTATAATCTTGATAATGAGGATGAAAAGCAAATTCGTGATCTTTCGGCCATGTTACTTGGAAGAATGGACTGGAGTTTCTTCCTGATGCCACCAACCGGCAAACATCCGAATTGCATTTCAATGGCATGGTCGCCGGAAGAAGGTTTACTTAACCATGGCTGGAGCGGTTATAATGAGGGCTTATTCCTTTATGTACTGGCAGCAGGCACAGGAATGAAAGATGTGGAGAAGAGTTATAATTCATGGCTTTCGACCTATGATTGGGAAACACCATACAAAGGACTTTCGCATGTGGCTTTTCCTCCTTTGTTCGGTCACCAGTTTTCGCAGGCATTTATCGATTATCGTGGGCTTGGTGACAAATACATGAAAGAAAAAGGTATAGATTATTTTGAGAATTCGCGACGTGCCACTTACGTTCAAAGGGAATATGCCATTGAAAACCCCAAAGGATGGGTTGGTTATGATTCCCTGTGCTGGGGATTTACTGCCAGCGACGGACCCGGGAGTTCATATAATTTCGGTGATAAAAAGTTTGAAGGATATGCCGGAAGAGGAGCCAGCGGCCGGGATCACACAATCGCTGAGGACGGAACTATTGCTCCTTACGGCCCCATGTCATCCCTGCCCTTTGCACCTGAAATTGTTTTACCAACTATCAAATCAATCAATGCCCGGTACGGCAAAGAATTATGGGGCAAATACGGCTACTACGATTCTTTTAATCCGACTATAAAGTGGGCAAACAACGATTTTATAGGAATAGATCAGGGTCCGATGCTTATTATGATCGAAAATTTCAGAACCGGACTGGTGTGGGATTATGTGATGAAGGATCCGATTATCCAAACCGGATTGACGAAACTTGGATACGAGTATCTTAAATAAAAAACTTTCAGGAAATGAGAAATCAGACCAGAAAAAGGTTGATAGCATTGATCTTATTGGTTTTAGCATCCGGTATGATTTATGCCCAGGTTAAGACTCTCGATGAGTTCGAAAACAAAAACGGCTGGTATTTTATCCAGTCCGATGGCGTTAATCTTATCCTTTCAAACGAAAAAGGATTAACGGGCAATGCTATCCGTTTCGATTACGATTTCACCCACGGAACCGGTTATGGAGGAATCCAGAAACTCATCCCGCTTGATCTGCCCGAAAATTATCAGTTCACTTTTTATGTGAAAGCTGAATCGCCGGCCAATAATTTTGAAATAAAATTTGCCG
>CAZBZA010000034.1:14083-16504 GCA_964495865.1 uncultured Lentimicrobiaceae bacterium | reverse complement strand
CCTTGCCAAAGAAACCGGCTTATTTTTCCTGGAAGAAATCAATAAAGTTAAAACCTCCGATATCGAAGTGAAAGGCCTTCACGATTTCGTAAGTTATGTCGACAAAACTGCTGAAGAGCGCATTGTAAAAAGGCTTGCGGAGATTTTGCCCGAATCGGGATTTATCACCGAAGAGCAAACTGCAACCCATCGCGGCGAACGTTTTAACTGGATTGTGGACCCATTGGACGGAACTACCAACTTCCTGCATCACATTCCTTTATATTCGGTAAGTATTGCCTTAATGGAAAACGGCGAAGTTGTTGCAGGAGTTGTTTACGAACCCAATCTTGACGAATGTTTTTATGCATGGAAAGGCGGAAAAGCATATCTGAATGAAAAGGAAATCAGCGTTTCGGATCAGAAAGAATTAAAGAATACGCTCCTTGCAACCGGGTTTCCTTATTATGACTATGGAAAACTGGAAGGATATATGGAACTTTTCACCTGGTTTGCACGAAACACTTCCGGTTTGCGAAGGTTAGGATCGGCAGCCGTTGACCTCGCCTACACAGCATGCGGACGGTTCGAAGGATTTTACGAATACGGTCTGCATTCGTGGGATGTAGCTGCAGGAGTGTTTATTGTGAAGCAGGCCGGCGGCACAGTAACTGACTTTAAAGGTGGCAACGACTTCATTTTTGGCGGTGAACTTCTGGCTTCAAATACCATACTTCACAAACCTTTGCTTGATGCTGTTCAGCTGCATTTCAAAAATAATGAATAAATGTAAAACCGGTTCGGGAATTATCTATATTTTTGTGAAATATTCATTCATACATGAGCAATAGCAAACTTACCAGTCAGCAAAACACCGAAGTAGAAACTTTATTCCGCGATAGTCCTACGCGGAGTCTGCTTAAAACAATTACTTACAGGGTTTTTGCTTCCGGTGCCATGTTTGTTGCTGTTTTTATTTATTCGCGCGAATACCAAAGCCTGTCGCTTCTCGAAAGTTTTGGGAACGCCGGTTTTATAGCAGTTGCTGAATTCTTTATCAAGCTGTTCATTTATTACATTCACGAGCGTATCTGGTCCGGAATTATTTGGGGAAAATACTGGCGCAGGCATTATTGGGCCCGACGGGCATGGAAACGAGCTTACCGCAAAGCGCACAAATAGTTAGTTGCACATTCATTCTCCAGTTTTTACTCAATCACAAAATATCTTTTTTCAAAATAACCATTGTGTAAGAGAGCATGATGGTAATTTTGGTTTTGATCAGAAAACAATTTTAGTCCTTGCATCCCCGAACTAAAGGGAAAGTGCCTGAAAGTAATGTATTCCAAAAAATAATTCGCTTTACCTTAACAATACTTACTAAATTTGGAGTATCTAAAAATGCAATAGTATGTCACTTAAAAAATACATTCCTGTTTTGTTGATGTTTGTTTTGGCAATTACGGTTTCGCTAAACAAATTAAATGCTCAAACACCTGGTAATCAAAAGAAACAGGTTTATCTATTTAAAATTTCGGATGAAATAGCCAAACCTGCATGGCTTAAAACCCAAAAAGCCCTGTCTGAAGCCGCCAAAATGAAAGCGGATATTATCCTGATACAAATGAATACCTACGGCGGAGCCCTCGATATGGCCGATTCCATACGTACTGCTATTTTAAACTGTAAAATTCCGGTATGGGTATTTATTGATAACAATGCCGCATCAGCAGGTGCTTTGATCTCGATTGCCTGCGACAGCATTTACATGCGCGAAGGCTCCAATATGGGTGCGGCCACTGTTGTGAACCAAACCGGCGAGCAGTTACCGGATAAATACCAGTCGTATATGCGGGCAATGATGCGCAGCACTGCTGAAGCCACAGGCCGCAATCCGGATATTGCCCAGGCGATGGTCGATCCACGCATTAAGGTTGAAGGAGTGAACGATTCGGGTCAGGTTGTTACATTTACCGCTCACGAAGCCATGAAACACGGCTATTGCAATGCTATGGCCGAAAACGTGCCCGAAGTCCTCCGAAAAGCCGGAATTGTTGATTATACTATTAAAGAACAGCGGCTTACCACTACGGATAAAATGATTGGTTTCCTTACAAAACCTGCAGTTGCCGGTATCCTTATTATGTTGATCATCGGCGGTATCTATTTTGAATTTCAAACTCCGGGAGTAGGATTTCCAATCGCCGTTTCCATATTAGCGGCTTTGTTTTATTTTGCCCCTCACTACCTCGAAGGTCTTGCCGCAAATTGGGAAATACTTGTCTTTATTGTCGGGGTAATACTGCTGGCAGTTGAAATATTCGCCATACCCGGTTTCGGGGTAGCCGGCATTTCCGGAATAATACTAATGGTAACAGGTCTTACACTGGCAATGATTGATAATATTTACTTTGAGTTCACTCCCGGCTCATCCGGAAAAGT
>CAZBZA010000034.1:0-13983 GCA_964495865.1 uncultured Lentimicrobiaceae bacterium | reverse complement strand
TGGCAATGATTGATAATATTTACTTTGAGTTCACTCCCGGCTCATCCGGAAAAGTAGCCGAAGCATTTTTTATCGTAATAATCGCATTCTTTGCATCTATAATAATCTCCATTTATGTAACACGCCGGCTTTTTACCGGCAGAACATTTTTTGGCCATCTGGCTCTTGAATCAAGTCAGCAAAAGGAGGATGGATTTTCGGTTGCTGATGCTTCGTATATGAATATCAACGGGAAAACCGGAATTGCACACACCATGCTCCGCCCTTCGGGAAAAGTTATGATTGAAGGCGAAATATTCGATGCCACTGCAATTACCGGATATATTGACAAAGGCGATGCCATCGAAGTAGTAAAATATGAAACGGCACAGTTGTTTGTTCGAAAAGTGAAATAGAACTGCTTGCATAATGAAGCGAATTGAGCTCATTCAATCTGATATTACGCAACTTGAGGTTGATGCTATCGTTAATGCAGCTAATAATAGTCTGCTTGGAGGCGGTGGCGTGGATGGAGCCATTCACCGGGCCGCCGGACCGCAATTGCTTGCTGAATGCTCAGCAATCGGAGGTTGCCCGACCGGTGAAGCACGGATAACGAACGGATATAACCTCAAAGCTCGATTCGTTATTCATACAGTTGGTCCGGTTTGGCAAGGCGGGCAGAACAACGAAAGCATTTTGCTGGCAAATTGTTACCGAAACAGTCTGAAACTTGCTGTCGAAAACGGATGTTTTTCTGTAGCTTTCTCAAATATAAGCACCGGCATTTACGGTTTCCCGAAAGGTGAAGCTGCTGAAATAGCCATCAGCGTAGTACAATCATTCCTGAGTTCAAACAACCTTATCAAACAAGTGATTTTTTGCTGTTACGACAACGAAAATTATTCGATCTACCATAAAATTCTTCAAAACAACAATTTATGATAGACAAGAAATGGCTTCGTATTGCACTGTGGCTTAGTATCATAACAATAGTTTACAATGTTGCGGAAGGATTGGTATCTGTTTATTTCGGCAGTACCGACGATACTCTTGTATTGCTTGGTTTTGGCATCGATAGTTTTGTAGAAGTAATTTCCGGAATAGGAATTCTTCATATGGTTTTGCGGATGCAACATTCGGAGATTAAGAACCACGACAGATTTGAACGGCTTGCACTTCGTATAACCGGATCGGCATTTATTCTGCTGGCCGTTGGGCTTGTTGCCGGTAGTATTCTGCGACTGATAAACAAAGCCATGCCCGAAACCACGCTGCCTGGAATTATTATTGCATTATTTTCAATTGCCACTATGTATTTTCTCATGCATTACAAATTGAAAAGCGGTAAAATCCTTGACTCAGAAGCTATAATCGCCGATGCTCATTGCACAAAAACGTGCCTCTATCTCAGCTTTATCCTACTGATATCAAGCTTATTATACCAATTTCTCAGGATCAACTACATTGATATTGCCGGTTCATTAGGAATCGCGTGGTATGCTTTCGGCGAGGGCCGCGAAAGTCTCGAAAAAGCCCGAAAGAATCAACTCTCGTGCAATTGTGGCGAAAATTGTCACTAATTTTGATATTTAATCCATAATATGACTCCAGGAATTCGATCAACAACTGACAGAAGTTTCCGTTTCATCGGTATGATAGCGATAGCAATATTCGCGATTTTTATGATTTTCAGGTATGTAAACATGAAAATTACAGAACGGAAAACCATCGAACAAAACAATATCATTTTCGATAAACTGCGCAGCACAGCCAAACTTGTGATTTGGGAACAGAATTTCCGCCTCACGAATATCACGAAAATGGAAAAGAAATATTTTGGTTCCGACATGCTGAAATTCACCGAAAAAGTATCAACCTCAGCCAACGGAAGGCTGGGATTTCACATCGATCTTGGCGACACCATCAATACATCATTTACAATCACCGAAAAAGCGATAGAAATTCATGCGCCCTTGCAGCTTACGTATGTAACCATTGATAACAGTACAATCGAGCAAATTAAAGAATCGTCCTACGATCCCAGCATTGAAATTGATAAAGAAGCAATTGTGAAACGACTAAACGAAATCGCTTTACGCGAACAACTTAAACCTGCCCTGGCCAAAGCAAAAAAACAATCGCTTACCGAACAAGAGAAAAGCCTAACTGCTTTAACAGGGCGACCGGTAAAAATTATCCTCACCGATATGCCAACGCTTCAAAACAGCATTAACTGGCTGAATAAAAACTAAGTGTCACGATTCGTATTAAAAACCTGATGTTTGAAAATCCGGATTTCGTATAATTGCCTTCATTTTTATGTATCGCCGGCTCTCTCCTCGCCCCTCGCCTTGTCGCCCCTCGCCTTGTCACGCCTTGCCCCTCGCCCCTTCTATCTGTAATTGAATAGAATACGAACTTAGGCCGCCAGATGTTCCACCAATATTTTAATCCCTATAAGCATAAGAATTACACCACCTAAAATCTCCATTCTCCGCCCCATCCGTGCACCGATTTTTTTTCCGAAAAGCATTCCGAGCATAGCAACAATGTATGTCACAATTCCTATCAGGGCAACCGAAACCAATATTTTATAATCGAGCAGTGCAAAGCTGAAACCTACAATCAGCGCGTCAATGCTGGTGGCAATAGCCATCCCGATCATGACTTTCATTTCGAGAGGATTAAAATTCCTTTCTGCAGGATCGGATATAAAGCTTTCATAAATCATTTTACCACCAAGTAAAAACAGTATCGCGAAAGCGATCCAATGATCAAAATCGGATGCATAATTCTTTATTCCGGAACCAGCCAGCCAGCCAATTACCGGCAGTCCGCCCTGAAAAACAGCAAATACAATTGCAATCTTGCTGGCATTAAAAAAATCGATCTTTCGCAATATCAATCCATTGGTAACAGAAACAGCGAATGTGTCAAACGACAGACCGATGGCAATAAGTAAAATGGTGAGTATTTCCATTAATTGAGTTCGTATAGGGGCTGCAAAGCTAAATAAAGCAGTCGAAACCAAAAAATAGCATGGTCGAATACTCAGAGAAATTAAGGTTAATTAAAGTCCGGACTGCTCAATCCGTATTGCGTTAATCAATTGTTAATATTTTACTAAAAAATCTATATTAGTGCAATATGTTTTTCGAAAAATCGTTATCCTGTTATAAAAAACTATAAAAAGAACCAATGATAACAATATACTTATGAACAAAGCTATTTACTTTCTGATACTCTTAAGTTTCATAACAGTTTCAAATTTCAACGCAACTGCACAAAAATCAGGTAAATACACTATAAATGCGTCGATTGCAGGCATCAGTAAAGGCGAAATTTCAAAATCATTATTGATAAGTAACGGAGTAATTAAATGTACCGATCCTAAAGCCGAAATCCTTTATTTCAGTTTATCCGCTTTTATGAAAAACGGCGATCTAATTGTTTATAACGGCGAAGGAAATGTGCTTACCGAATCGATGAAAAAAGTTATTAATGAAATGGAAACAGGCAGCAAACTTGTAATTGAGAATATTGCCGCCCGCACAGCCGGCGATAAAGTTATTCAGCTTCCTTCGATAGTGCTGATATTGCAGTAATTTGCCGCCTGTTGAATTATCGGCGTGTAATATGTGAGTAAAACTCCATTTTTTTGTTATCGAATAAAATTTGTGTCGCTTATTGAAATAATATCCTAAATTTAACCATTGAAACGTAGATAGTATCATTTACAAAACTCCGCCGTAAGGCTAACCTGCATAAAATACCAGTTATTCCTTTAACCTTCCGCGACAATTATTCGTACAAATGGATCTTATTACTCTTAAAAAACTTATCCCCCAGGTCGACACCGAACTATTGCAATTTATTGCTGATGAAGCCGTTGAAATGGATGTTCCCGCTGATACTACCTTACTGAAAACAGGTAATTATGTTCAATCGGTTCCTTTGGTTATAAAAGGGCTTATCCGGGTGAGCCGCAACGAGGAAGACAAGGAACTACTATTGTATTACATTCATCCGGGAGAAATGTGCATCATGTCATTTTCGGCTTGCTGCAACAATTCAGCCAGCCTGATTGAAGCTGTAACGCTTGAAGAAACCAGAATCCTTCTGATCCCCTCGGTAAAACTCCGTGAGTGGATAAACCGGTTTCCGTCCTTTAATTTCTTCGTTTACGAAATGTTTAACAAACGTTACCTTGATCTAATCGAAACTATTGATCAGCTGATTTTCAACCATCTCGACGAAAGACTTTATAATTATTTGAATGAAAAGACAATACTTACAGGAACCAAAACATTAAGCATCACACACCAGCAGATTGCCACTGATATGGGCACTGCGCGCGAAGTGATAAGCCGCTTATTGAAAAAACTGGAACGTGAAAAGAAAATCATTACAGGAAGGAACCAGGTAAGAGTGTTATAATCAAGTAAAACAGAATCGTTTCTCCCTTGCAAGATTATTAATTATCAGAAAATTATCCCTGTGTGACCTTCATCACATTAAACATCTCAATACAAGTGTAATTTTGCATTATAAAGATAATTTTAACCTTAAAACCGACCGAAATATGAAAGCAAACATGGGAACCACCGACAAAATTATTCGTATTGCAATTGCTGCTCTTATAGCAATACTGTATTTTACTAACGTAATTTCAGGAACTCTCGGCATAGTGTTGCTCGTTGCTGCAGCTGTTTTTGTGCTTACAAGCCTTATCAGTTTCTGCCCGCTCTACCCTATCATTGGCATGAATACAAGCAAGAAAAAATAATAATTCATTCTTTCATTATCTTGAAAACCACTTCGAACAGGAGTGGTTTTTTTATTTAAAAAAAAATAGTTTCAAGCAATTACTGCCCAGTTTTCCAATTTCAGGGCGTGGTATGTATTAAATAATTAAGGGCAAGCAAGTTAAAAGCTTCAACCTGCTGCATCTCCCATTCCTGATTTTTTCCGGTTTGTACAGCTAACATATTGGCTATCAATGGCGCTATTTCCACTGCTGCTTTTGCATCCAGAAACAGAAGACGGGTACGGCGAGCTAAAATATCCTCGACATTAACAGCCATTTCATTTTCGATAAACCAGTTGATTTCTGCTTTAGAATAGGGATATAACGGGTGAACTTTTTCTTTTAACGAAACATCACTTTCCATCATTTTCTGTATCTGAATAGCATCTGAACCATAAACTGCTAAATGCGAATCACTTACCACATCTTTCGATGCGTGAATTTTCAGGTTTTTAGTCTGGCAGGGAAAAAATGTGAGCCCTGCTGATTTTATTGCCCTGTTAACAGAATTTTCGGCCATACTCCGGTAAGTTGTCCATTTGCCGCCGGTAACATGAACCAGTCCGGAAGGTAAGACTTTAATCACATGATCCCTTGGTATAACGGAAGTTTTAGTTTCACCATCCAGTTTAGCCAAAGGCCGCAACCCTGCAAATACACTTTTAATATCCTGATAATGAATCACTGAGGTTGAATACCGGTTAAAATGTTTAATAATAAAATCGATCTCCTCTTGTAAAGGTTTAGGTTCGGACGAAATTTCACTTACAGGCGTATCCGTGGTCCCTATCACAACTTTATCGTACCAGGGTATTGCAAACAGTACCCGGCCATCATCCGTTTTGGGAATCATCAAACCGGTATTCCCTTCAAAAAAATGCTTATCCACAACCAGATGAATTCCCTGTGATGGAGCAATAGTTTGTTCTTTGTGACCTTCGGCTAACTGAAGCAATGCATCAGCAAAAACACCGGTTGCGTTAATTACAACTTTGGCCGGAATTATAAATTCATTTCCATTTATTTCGTCTTTTGCTATAACACCCGCGATGGTACCTCCATTTTTAAGGAAGCCGCTAACGCCGCAATAATTGAGTACCACGGCTCCGTTTCCGATGGCTGTCTGCGCCAGGTTTACCGCCAGCCGGCTATCGTCGAACTGACCATCATGATACAAAACACCGCCGGATAAATTATCTGATGCAATTCCAGGCAAATGGTTCAAAACTTTTTGCGATGAGAGCAAGTGGGTTTTACCCAGGCTTAATTTGCCCGAAAGCAATTCGTAAAACCATAACCCGAAACCATAAAACCATTTTTGCCACCATTTGTAAGCAGGCACGATAAATTGGGCAGAATGGCAAATATGAGGCGCATTCCGAAGCAATCTTCCACGCTCAAGCAAAGCCTCCCTCACAAGATGAACATTGCCCTGGGCAAGGTATCTTACACCACCATGCACCAATTTGGTCGAACGGCTTGAAGTCCCCTTAGAGAAATCGCTTTTTTCGAGTAGCAGTGTTTTATATCCCCGCGATGCCGCATCCACGGCGCAACCCAAACCGGTAGCGCCCCCACCAATAATTATTATATCAAATTCCTTTGTCGCGGCGAGTTTTTCCAACTCTTGCTGCCTTTTCATATTTATTTTTTTAAATGATATAATCAACTACATAAGGACTCAAAAGTGATGCAAACCTATTAAAGTGAGTTCACCTAAGTTAAGCACTGTAACCTTTAAGTTACTGATAATGCAGCATTAACCGCCTTTTGCCAGCCATTAGTTAACTCAACACGTTTGTCGTGAGTAATCTCAGGGGTAAACTCCTGCCCTATTTGCCATTGCTTCTGCAATTCGTCAATGCTTGCCCAGAAACCGACAGCCAGCCCGGCAAGGTAAGCAGCGCCCAGTGCAGTAGTTTCTGTAATAGTAGGGCGTATTACTTTTGCATTTAAAACATCGCACTGAAACTGCATAAGCAGATTATTGGCGCTTGCGCCGCCATCTACACGTAATTCACTGATATTGATTCCGCTATCGGCTTCCATGGCTTTAAGCACGTCCATGGTCTGGTAGGCAATGCTTTCGACTGCAGCCCTTGCAATATGCGATGCAGTCGAACCTCTGGTTAACCCGGTAATAGTCCCCCTGGCGTTTTGGTTCCAATACGGTGCTCCCAGTCCGGCGAAGGCAGGAACCATATAAACACCGCCGGTTGTGTCAACTTGCAGGGCCAGTTTTTCGACATCAGCAGATGTTTTGATGATACCAAGTCCATCCCGAAGCCACTGCACTACAGCACCGGCAACAAAAACACTGCCTTCGAGGGCGTAGTGAGTGATCCCGTTTACTTTCCAGGCAACTGTGGTTAATAAATTATGATTTGAAACTATTCTGCTTTCAGCGGTATTCATTAGCATAAAGCAGCCAGTCCCGTAAGTATTTTTAACCATTCCGGGATGAACACATAACTGCCCGAACAAAGCTGCCTGCTGATCACCGGCTATGCCTGCAATCGGAATTTCTGTTTTTCCATCCAGCAAAGTAGTGCTGCCATAAATTTCGCTGCTGCTGCGGATTTGTGGTAAAATACTACCCGGAACATCAAGCAATTTTTCCAGCTCCCCATCCCACTGGCATGTTTCGATATTGCAAAGCATGGTCCGGCTCGCATTGCTGACATCGGTTGCATGAACTTTACCTTCGGTAAGCCTCCACAACAGCCAGGTATCGATAGTTCCAAAGCACAGTTCGCCTTTCTCAGCTTTAAGCCGCGCACCAGGAACATGATCGAGAATCCATTTTATTTTACTTCCGCTAAAATAGGCATCTATCACCAAACCAGTCTTTTGCTGTATAAGTTTGGCAACACCCATAGCTTTGAGTTCGTCGCAAAAAGGAGCTGTGCGTCGGTCCTGCCATACAATTGCGTTGTAAACGGGTTCTCCGCTGTTACTATCCCATACTACAGTCGTTTCACGTTGATTTGTTATGCCAATGGCAGCAATTTCGTTAACGTGTATTTTCGCTTTCGCTATTACTTCCTGGGCTGTTTGCAACTGAGTTTGCCATATTTCGGCAGGATTATGTTCAACCCATCCCGGATTAGGAAATATTTGAGTGATTTCCTTTTGTGCAATAGCAACTACAGCTCCGTTTTTATCAAACAATACGGAGCGGCTGCTTGTGGTTCCCTGATCGAAAGCCAGGATATATGAAGTCATAAGGATGTTTATGTTAAGAAAATCATTTACAAGAAGGATTCATACTTACTAATTGGTTGATCGTAATTTACTATTCTCCCAAACGCTCATTTATCCAATCAATCATGGTTTTAAATACCTGTTCCTTCTCCGGTTCATTATGCAGTTCGTGGTAGGCGCCATCGAACAAAACCAGTGTGCACTTCCCTTTTAAAGGTTCAGCAAAATCCTTACTGCCCGAAGGAAAAGCCAAAGCATCGGAAGTTCCGTGCAACAACAACAAAGGCAACGAAAATTCTGCCGCATGTTGAAGCGACCACTTTGCAGCAGCAAGCATAATATTGCCAAATCCCAGCGAAATATAATCATGCACCAGCGGATCAGCTTTATAAGCTTTAATAACCTCAGGATCATGCGAAATGGCATTCACATCCAATCCGCTGTGAAGCTGAAATCCGGGGAAAAGCGATCCAAATATTTTGGCAAACCTTATTTTAGCAGGTTGATTCTCCAGAGCCGTTCGCAATCCCGAACTGGTTGCAATTACACCTTTAACATCAGGCCTTCGTTTCAATGAATAATGCAAAACCCTGATTCCACCAAGACTATGGCCATACAAAATTATCGGAATGCCGGGATAGCGTGATCGTGCATTTTCGAAAAGCATGTCAATATCCAGCAGAATTGCTTCTTCTGAAGGGATATGACCCCTTTTGCCTCCCGACAGGCCATGCCCGCGCATATCAGCACCAAACAATGCAAACCCACATTTTACTAAAGCATCAGCGACGTGCGCATACCGCGAAGTATGCTCGCCAACTCCATGAACCAGGCATACCACCGCTTTGGGAGCAAGAGAATCCGGCTCCCATCCCTGTGCGAAAATATCAATACCATCGACTGATTTCCAATGTAATTTAAAGTGTTGCATAGTTTTAGAGATAAAAAAATGATTTTCAAATTTCTTACAGCTTCATTTTTGTATTGCAGTTTGCAATATATGCACATCATTATCAATCATCAAATATAACGAATGAAATGGGAGCATATAATAAATTTTACACTTTTCGGAAAGATAAAAAAAGGCTGCCCTTTTGAGACAGCCTTATTTATTAAGTAAAAGATTAAGCTATTTTGTTTGAATTAATTTACCATAAAATACCTGTTCTCCGATAGTTACACGATAGAGGTATGTACTTTGTGCTGACTTCACAGGCACAAAGTCAATCGTATATGGTTTACCACCTCCAATCTGATCATTGAAAACCGTTGAAACTTTTCGTCCGTTCAACTCAAATATTTCAATCAGGGCTTGCGCATCAGTTGGTGATGAAACTACAAAGTACATCCTGTCAGTGAATGGATTCGGATATACAGTTACAGTTGCCTTTTCCTCACCCGAACCTGCTGCAAGCATACTTCTGGTTTCGCATTGTGTAGCAGCTTGTGGATAAGAAACGCCTCCAACGCTTACATTATTGACAGTAAAGCACCATAGACCGACTGGATTTTTAATTGCTTTGGAGTTAAGTGTCACCTGGCCGGATGCATTAGTTGTACCCGAAACATTTCCACTTGTTGGTCCCGAATAACTTGCAGTAACAACAGCGCCCGAAACAGGATTTCCATCCATTGTAACCTGAACCAAAGCCTGGGCATAAACCCCTTGTTTGGAGGAAAGCCTTGTAACGGAAAGAATGCTTACAGAAGGAGTAAGAACAACTTCAGGCCATGTTGCTTTTTCCATCAGTTCAGGAGTTGATTTGCCATGGGCTAGCCACATATCATAGAGTTCCTGGCCTTTTGTATTTGATACATTTTCATCGCGCAAAAACTCAACATACTCCTTGCTTGTAGTCTGGTAATACAACCTTGCTTCAACTTTAGCAGTGCCTGAAGGTGCGGCATAGGTGGTGATATCGAAATTCTGTCCATCGGCATATGTTGCTCCGACCACTGGTGATTGATATTCCTCAAGGAGAGCATTGGTAAACCCTCGCGGCGGAATGCGATTATCGAAATATATCTGGCTGTTAATAGCAAAATGGAACGAAGGACCAACGGGAAGACCGGTTACATCAGCAACTTCCTGACTAATACCCGGCTCACACTCATAAATTTTAGTGCCGGTTTTCGTTAGTTCTGCTGTTTCAAGATTATAAGCCCCTGACTCTGAAATAAGATTGTTTGCTTCATCAAGGAATTTCACGTTGAGCCACATTCTTCTTCCTTCAGGATAACCGGTTGGTAATTTGTGCCCTGTGTTATTGGTCACTTTTACTGTAGCAACATTATCTGACAAATTTACTTCAAGATCAGCGGAGTTTTGCAAATTGTTCCTTGCACGAAGAATTCCTGCATCCAGAGCAGCCGCATTAACTTCTGCCGGGTAAGCCTGCTTTACAAGGTTTGGAACAAAAGTATTGCCGCCAGTCATATCATGTAGAGGCAGATTGGTGCGAAGTGGTGCATCTCTTAATTTTGCGCCTTTGCCGGTAACATCTTTCATATGACAATCCTGACAGGTTTTTGCGTAGGCGTTTGCCGGATTGCTGAATCCACTGGCTTTCCACTCGCTGAATGTCCTTTCGACAGGAAACATGAGCCGAAGGTCGAAAGTCGGCGATTGCTGGCCTGGAGCATTAAAATTATAGTCAGGATTAGTAATTGCTATCCTGGTAAAGGCCGGATTGCTCACATCGTGGCATGTACCGCAGAGATCCGATTCCGAGTGAAAAGGTGAATAGATCATCTGATGCCTGCCTGTTGCATTGGTAAATGGTCCGCGCTTGGCATTGTTGGCATCAGCTAAATACATTCCATTAGAAGTTGTACCGGGTATAGGTAAAATTTGCCCCAGGTATGCCTGATCCTGATTATAGGATATGAAACCGTAAACACTGCTATTATAACTTGTGTTAGCCGGAAATGGATTTACTCCAAGCGGAGTTGGTTTCACCAGTTTATGACAAAAATCACATTGTACACCCTGGCGGTCATTGTTGTTCAGCGCTGAGCCATCAGTAGGGACACAGCGTCCGTTAAGCCAGCCATCCGGCGTGTGGCAACGCAGACATAAATCGCCTACACCCGGGGCATCCTGATTGGCAATTGCGAGACATGCATAAAACAACGGATCGCGGGCAGCCTGCGACATCATACTGCCCCGCCAGTTGAAAGCGGGTTCTACTGCCTGGTCGTAACCTCCATGACAGTTATCACACTTATCAGGGGTTTCAAGATTACCGGATTGTCCGATTTGGGAACCTGGCAGAAAAAAATCATCAATTGTTGTGAGGGCAGCAGCCATTACTATTGTAACAACTAAAATGGCTGGAATTGAGAGTAAATACTTTTTCATATAATAACGGTTTAGATGTTTGGTTAATCAAAAGTAAATATACATACTATTTTATTGAAATCATTGATTAATAGTAATTTATACTCAGTTTAAACAAATAATATTTTGTGCAATCTTACTATTACAGACAATTAATTTAGGGGGGGGAGTCAATTTATATAATATTTTGTTATTGTTGCCACTATATTTTAAAATCAGGCTTAAAGATTATATACATAATCTGAAATAGTTGCGTTTTTAAATATTTTACTTTTTGAATATTTTTTACGTCCTGTAGAGAAAATCCCCTGCCAAATAGAATTATCTTTATTACACTCAAAGAAATTACAAACTAAAATCAGTTACGTATATAAATATATGGTTAACAAGGGAAAATAGCGTTTGGGAGTTATCACCCCTATGGAAAGATATTTAAATAATTATATTACAAAAAAAATACTGAGGGAACCAACCCCTTAAAATACAGATTGTTCTGAATATGCAACTTTCTATATTAATATCTCGATTAATCAAGATCGGAAGAAATATATAAGTCGGGGTTAATCCTTAAAAATCGGATTGTTCGGTCTGTATTGTCACTCTTCCTGATCAAAAAAAAATAACATTTAAATCAGCATTTTCATAATGTTTGTCATGACCTAAACATCAAAAACCAGGATCGAACTCTATAGTTTTGTAAATATCTTTAATTTCGGCAGTATTTTCATCATCACTTACATCGCTTTGTTTTACATCTTGCTCCAAAAAGTAATCTGCTATAACTACGGGTTCATAAGTCTTTTCCTGTTTCAAATTACTAAATTCCATATCAGGAAATTCCTTTTCCGACCAGCCATTAGCCTCTATTGGACCAATATGTCCGGTTGAAACAGTATCAAGAACGCTGTTTTCCTGTCTTTCAGCATTTTTTCTTGCATTCTGAATTCGTGGCCTTTTGGGTTTCATTTCCATTTTTTGAGTTTTAATCGTTTTAGGTCTGACTTCTGCCTGGCAGCAGTTTTTAATTTAGTACTGCAAAAATAATACAAAACAATTGTTCATACACCCTGATGTCTATTATAAAACAAAGAAAATATACAAAAAATGTGTTTCGTGAGATTTAGCAAGATACTACTGTGGCGAAAAGTGCCTTATGAATATGTATCGGATCCTTTTTTGCCAGTAAGTATGAGCAATCGGTTAGGAATCCGTTTCACTTTTGTGTTAAAAATATTAAAATAAATATTTAGGTCATTGAAATTTACATTTGCTTTAAAAAAGTTCTTTAAATATCATTAAATCAGTATTATAAATAAGTTGAACGAAAAACCCAGAAAGAGTTATAATTAAATAACATCTGGTTCAACAGAGGTTATTCCCAAACGGGAGATCAATCCCTATGTGGGTTGAACTGTCCTTGCATACAAAAAAAAGCCTATACAGGATTTAACAAATAAATTGATATTTATATGTTTATCAAGCATATTGGTGATTTTCAACTAGCCTGATTATTCAGTATCAGTATGTTTTGATTTAACCCTGAACTATTTACAAACTTGTGAACCCTTTGATTTCTAGATTCTTAGTGGCATACAGCATTTTGCCACAAAGTCACCAAAACACTAAGATTCAATAAGATAAAGCAAAGTCGTGCCTTTTCTTGAATAGTTCAGGTTAAAAAATATGGATCTGCGAATTAAGGTTTTTTTGCCGGAGGAGAGTTTAAAGGAGCTCCAACCGCAATGTCGCATCTATGGTTAGGCTGGCCATGAGGCGGATTTAAACCAGCTGTTGTTTGTATCGGGCTTGTCTGAGGAGCGGTATTAACAGGCTGCGACTGAGGTTGTGGTTTAAGTTGCATCTGTGGCTGAGCCTGCGGTTTTGCTGGTGTTGATGGTTTAATCCCCACAGGAGTATTTAGAGGAGCACCCACAGCAATGTCGCAACGATGATAAGGCTGCCCATGCGGAGGATTTAGCATTGTGGTTACATCGGGACTCTGAACGGTTGCGGGAACCATAGAATCTGTCATAACCGGCTGAATAGCAGGCACTGCAGGCAAGGCTTCGGAGCCGGAACCAATGGTTGAACGTTCCTTGGGCTCCGGAGTAGGAGTGCATGCCATTAACAAGCCCACGGCTATGGTAATCAAAAAGCTAAACATGTATTTTGTTCGCATATATTTATTTTTAAATGTTTAATTCAATACTAACAATAAAGTCTTGTTTTAGTTCTCCCGTAAAGGTATTACATCGTAAAAAGAAGAGCTCGCTAATAAAAAACAATCCTCTCAATAGGTTTTACTGAATCAAGCGATACTGTCTTACTGTATTGAAGTGCTGTGTATGGGCAGGGAAACTCAGCGACAGATGGTTTTTATTTACTAATCGAATATATGCCCATATATACTATTTCGCATTACTTATAAATAATGCACAAGATTGTTCATATTGAAAGCTGCACGAAAATTAAAAACGAATCAAATTCTACTCTTTTAGAATTCGAAGGCAATTTGAAAATTCGTTATAAGTTGTACAAATGTTTGTATAAAAGCAAAAAACACCTACAAAACTAATTGTAAGTGTTTGATTTTCAGTGACCCCGTCAGGATTCAAACCTGAAACCTTCTGATCCGTAGTCAGATACTCTA
>CAZBZA010000033.1:0-16510 GCA_964495865.1 uncultured Lentimicrobiaceae bacterium | reverse complement strand
TAGTACAGTCTTTATTTAGTTGGGCTAAACAGAGGGTCAAAATTCCATAGATAATATCTATTTGGAATCAGATGTACATATTTGCAAAAGCAGCGTAAATATACAAAATTAACGGAAAATTAATGTGACCAAAAAAGGAATTTAATTACGGTCCGGGAAATACCACTTTGACTCTTTGAACCAAATACAGGAAGTAGTAATATGATCGATATAGAAAAGCATTTGATGGCAAAGCAAAAAAAAATCCTAAAAAAGCTATATATAACAGGCCTCAGGCTTCAACAAAATACATATCAATCTCGCCCTTATTCTTTGCCTTTACTTTACCACGGTATTCACAGGTAAAAATATCTTTCACCAGTTCATAAGTATCGCCTGAAATATTGACTTTCCCGGGAGCTCCGCTTGATTCCATGCGGCTGGCTACATTCACCGCATCGCCCCAAATATCGTATGCAAATTTATTTTTACCAACCACTCCGGCAATAACCTTTCCTGTATGAATACCAACTCTCAATTCCCAGCAATCCAGGCCATTGGCATAACGCTCGGATTTCAGCCTGTTCATATACTCCTGGATTTCAAGCCCGGCCCTTACAACATCAATCGGATTAGTAGTATTTGCCACAGGAATACCACCTGCACACATATACGAATCACCGATGGTTTTAATTTTTTCGAGGTTATGTTTGTCAATAATAAGATCGAATTCAAGAAAGCAATGATTTAATTCTTCGACCAGTTGTTCAGGCGTAAGTTTTTCAGCAATAGATGTAAATCCCTTGAAATCAGTAAAAAGCACCGAAACCATATCGTATTGTTTCGGAGTTGCCGAGCCTTTTTCTTTTAGTTCTTCGGCAGTTTCGAAGGGTAAAATATTCAGCAACAGTTTATCGGAACGGTCTTTTTCATTCTCAATTATTTTCTTGGTTTTTCGCACATACATGTAATTCCGGTATAAACCGATTGCCAATAAAAGCAGCAGTATCCCGGTTACACTGATGGCATTACGTATGATTTTCTGCCGTTTGAGGTCAAGCTCCTGCAGCGCCTTATCCTTGGTTAGCAGATCAACTTCTCCCTGTTTCTTCTCCAGATCAAAATTCAGTGTCACGGCCTGGATTTTTTTATCCATTTCCGCGTTGTATAAGGTATCCTTAATAGAAGAGTATAGCGTTTGATATTTAAAAGCATTCCTGTAATCCGAAACTTTATTATACATTTCAGCCAGACCGGAATAGGCGTTTTTCAATTCATAGTTAGCCCCTATCTCCCTGGCAATTTCCTGGGCTGTTAAAAAAGCCGAAATAGCAGCCTCATCAGCTCCTTGCTGCCGGTAAGTATCAGCCAAACCAAGGGAAGCCTGCGACATTTCGAGTTTGCTGTTTAATTTTTTGGCCAGGTTATAAGCATCCTGCTGGTATCTTACCGCACGCGTAAAATCTTTTCTTTTTGTGTAAACTCGTCCAATGTTATACAATGCATAAGGAACATTGCCATTATCCGATTGTTTATAGGCTTTAAGTGCTTTTTCGAAATATAAAAGTGCAGATTTATCATCTCCCCGTTCCAGGTAAATTTCGCCAATATTCACAGCTGATGTACCTATGGCATCGTGATCGCCTAATTCCTCACTCAAAGGTAGTGCCTTAAGGTAATACTGCAGAGCTCTGTCGTGAGTGCCTTTCTTGTTAAAGTAAACAGCTCCAATGTTTACAAGTGCTGTAGCTATGCGAAGTTTATCATTTATTTCCTCTGCTACTCTCAGCGATTCGAGGTAGTATTCAATGGCCTTTCCATCATCACCTTCGTTATAGTTAACTGCCCCCAGGTTGTTAAGCATGTTAGCTATGCCCAGTTTATCGCCTATTTTCTGAAATGTAGAAAGTGATTGCTGCCAGATGATAACAGTTTCGAAATAGTTGCCTTGAAAATAATAGCCCATGCCAATACTTTTCAAGGCATAAGCCTGACCGCGCTGAAAACCAAGTTTATCGGCCAGATCTTTCGCTTCCCTTGCATATTTAAGGGCTTCATCAGAGTTTGAACGCAGCATGCTTCCAGAAAGCGTGATAAGAGTATTTACTTTAACCGTATCGTCGCCTAAAGTTTTAATCGCAGCTTTTAAACTATCAGCATGATTTGTCTGGGCAAAACTATAACTGAATAATGCAACCAACAGCATGCTAATCCACAGTTTAAGCTTTTCCATAATAAATTTCTGTCAGGTGATCGGGATATGGGATTTTGAAAACATTAAATCCAAATTATATCAACTTGTTTACATTCACAGGAGAGGGATGCATTACAGCCCTCTCCTGGTATTATTCTGGCAACCGGTAGTTTATCCGGCTATTGTTTGACAATCCGGAAATGTTGCTGTTCTCCATCAAGCATGATCCTGATTAAATATACTCCGGATGGCTGTTCAGTAAAATCAATTTCCAACAATGAACCTGAAGTTCTGCTAATTCCCAGGTTCATAGTTCTACCATACAGATCGCTGATTACCACATCCTTTGCCGATAAAACCCTATCTCCTAAAGCAAAATACACTTTACCGGAAGTTGGATTTGGATAGGCGTTCAGATTGTTAAATTCCGCCAGAGATATGTCATCCGTAATGAAATACTCTGAAGATTTAGAGCATTTGTTAGAGGTTGAACTGGCATTTGACGCGGTAGAAGTCTTGTGAACACCATTATATGTTACAACCGCCCAGGTTAGTTTGTTCCCATCGAAACGAGCTTCCCAGGTTCCGGTTCCGGGTAAAAATAATTCAGGTTGCTGGCTGTTTTCGAATATACCCAAACCCGTTAACATGTTCTCGGTACCAATTGGAACAAACACAGGCGTTGAATTGGGATTCTCATATTTAAATTTAGCTTTGAAAGTGAAACCATTGCCATCCGGTGGAATCGGTTCAACACATATAAGGCTTGTTTTTACATTTTTGGTTCCAGGGCCATATGGATTCACATACAGCGTTCCGTTAACCGGGCTGAACAGGTAATTAACAGAACTTGCTGATGGAATAATCTGATAGATACCAGCAGCTCCAGTATATGAGGGAGTGAGTGCGAATGAAAGAGAAGTAACTACCGTTGCATTCTCATTATTAACGAATCCGCTATATGATGCTGTAAGCGAAGGCATTGGATCGCCTTTTTTAATTACCTTATTATCAGCAGTTACAATTGCATTAACCTGTTGAATCAGATAAGTTGCGGTGCTGCTGCCAATATAGTTCGGATCGTTAACAGTGGCAACTACTTCAAAGGAACCTGAATTTACAGGAACTGCCAGGTTACCGTTAAACAGAATATCAACAGGCAAACCTTCCGGCAGGGTAATAACCGAAGGTGTTTCCGCAATTCCATTATATGTTTTTACGAGTTCTTCCTCAACAAATGTTACTGAAGCCTGAGCTGGAGTTATAGTAAGTGTAGCCAGGCCATATACAATATTGAAATTGTTCGAAAGCAGCGAACCTGGCACAATAAGGTGCTGACCGGCTGTATTGCCTGTAACCATATTCACTGATCGCAACAGAACACTTCCGGCAGAGTTACCTCCAAGAATGGAGATATCGTCCTCACTCAGAATGATTATTGCATCGCTGTTACTGTTTTCGTTGATTGTACTGGTATTTACCAATGCTGTAGCATTAACCAGGGCTGTGGCGTTAACCAGGGCAGTGGCATTTACCAGATTACCAAATTCGTCATATGAATTTACAAGAGCTGTACCATTAACAAGGGCTGTAGCATTAACCAAAGCTGTAGCATTTACAAGAGCGGTGGCATTTACAAGCGCAGTAGCATCAAGAAGCGCCTGGGGATCGATCAATGTTCCGTTTACCAGTGCCGTGGCATTAACAAGAGCCGTTGCATCGCTTATCATAAAACTTTTATTTACCAATGCAGTGGCATCAAGCAAAGGTTCACCCAGATCATTAACAAGGGCTGTTGCATTTACCAGCGCGGTAGCATTAACCAAAGCTGTTGCATGGGTTTGCTGAAGTTGTGAAAGAATGGCTGTACTATCAGCAGGGTTGATAATTACCAGGTTTTCAGGGTTGATAGTATCATTATTAAAAATGTAATCGAATTCAAAACCGGTTATTTCTTCTCCATAAATGAATGTTTTATCGCGGGGTTTCACAAGCAGATCCATTTTCCCGATTGAAAGCAATCCGTTTTCGAAAACAAATTCAAAGCGTTCGAGCAGCATCATATCCAATGAATCGACCGGCGCAACAATACTCTGGGGATTTAACGGATCAGACAATGACGGACTGATTTCCCATAAACCTACATTGCTTAAGGCATTGGCAACAGTTACGAAAGGAATTGAATATATTCGCATCAGTTCTTCTTGTGATAAACCGGCATCGGACAGGGGAAAACTGTTTTCGATGCTCACAAGTGCGTATGATGCTGTGAAACCAGGAAGCGTCTCCCCATATTTCTTGCTCTTATCGTCAATCTGAATGAGTATTTTTTCTTTTGTAGAAAAATAAAGGGGATTTGATAATCCGCCATCCGAGCCGTTAGTTTGAGGCAAGGGAGGGTTATATGCCTGAATTACAGGAAATAGCTCCGTAAATTCCGGAATTGTTGCGATCATCACCGTATCACCAACAAGGGTTGTTCCTGTTGCTAGGGGTGAACCGTTAAAATAAATTTCTGATTCCGGGGTAAGATAACTACCCGTAACAGTTACTTCTATTGGCACCAGGCCAGGCGTTAGAGTTGTATCGTAGGTAAGAACCGATATTTGCGGCGAAGGGTTAGCTAACGTTAGCAAAGCTGCATCAGCCTGTATTAACCCGTATCCGGATCGCAGGTCGAAGCCCGGGGCATCCATATCTGCTGCAGAACTTTGAAGCAATTCTTTTAATTCATCAGGAAATATGCCGGAATCATAAAATTTCGAGCGGGCTTCAATAATCAGCGCTGCAACTCCTGCAGCATGAGGAGCTGCAGCTGAAGTGCCGAAGAAATTCGGGAAAGGATCATTATCAATATTAACGCCACCCAGTTCGACCGTTGTATTTGCGCCGTTAGGGGCCGTAATCTCAGGTTTATTTCTTACTATACCATTCACCGGAGTTCCTCCAACTGATGAAAACGAGGCAATTGTTGGTGGATCAACACCGAATGCCGGTGTGTTGCTGTATAACACTGCACCCACAGCAACAGCACCTTCTGCATTCGACTGACCAACTAACGTAGAGCTGCCGGTAGTGTATTCATTAAATGTAAGGTCTCCACGAAAAACCACATATTTAAAATACACGTTACTTCCGCCGCTTGCTTTAACAATCATAATATTCGTTTGCGCACCTCCGGGTGCTACGGTAAAAGGAAGCACTTCGATAGGCTGACCACCAGTATTTCCACGGTTGAATCCAAAAAGTGTATTCCCGTTATTGCTGGTAAGGTAAATATCAAGATCGGTATTGGTATTTTCAGAACCGGAGCCATCGTCCCATTGAAGTACAAGTGTGTAATTTCCCTCACCGAGTGAAACACTCTGGTAAATATCATTACTACCATTCCCGGCAAAATTATGAGCCACGCCACTTATTCCTGAAGGTGTCGCACCATCGATAAATGTACCCTGATAGGATTTATTACCGTAATTCCCTGCAGCCGAAAAATAGGTTACACCCTGAGCTTTTACTTCATTTACAGCCTGGGCAATAATACCATCAGTAAGGAATGGCTGAGTAATGTAAGTAATATCGTCAACAATAATATCGCAACCAGCATCCTTAAGTTCGAGTATTCCGGCAGCAAAATCCGGAGCATTAATAAATCCGGTCCGGAATGCCAGCACAGCTTTAGGGGCTATATCGTGAATAATTTGCAACATGGCTCTGCCTTCATCGGATCGTGTTCCGTAAGGATAGTCGAGAAGGACTTCAACAGGGTTGGAATTTATGAGATTTCCTGGTCCCGGCAGATCTCCTTTTAATATATCATCCTGAGCAGGATTACCTGAAATTGAATTATAACTATCGGAGATAACCCCGATTTTAACACCTTCTCCCGTCAGATTAAAACCATTACGGGCAAAATCGGAACGCATACTAACATCGCCCATACTTGTTACAATTCCGCTGGTTGGTATAGCAGGGAAAACAGGTCTGACGAAATTTATATACAAAGAAAGGTTATTCAAAGACATCAGATCCGATATGGGTATCTTCCCGGTAATTATAAGCATATCATCATCTTCAACCACATCGTAAAGGCCAAAAGAGGTTGTAAGGAGGTTGAGTAAAGTAGTATACATTCCGTCCTTCACCTTAACCTCAATTAAAACATCCGATCCGAAAATCTGAAAGATATCATCTGATTGAGCAAAACCTGTAGATGAAAAGAGGTTATAAAGTGATGTTAATTCAGGGCCGATTATAGAAATAAGTTTACCACCCTCAGGCGGAGTGTAGTAAGGGAATATACTTTGATTCTGACCATCACAATCAAGCACATATTGAAAATCGTCAATTGTAAAAGAGGCAAGCAGGAAATCACCGCCCGCTTTTACCTGGGTCTGTTGATTTTGAAGTCCCCCGGTAAGTGTATAAGTGATATTAAATTCGCCAGGTGAGCCATTACCAAAACCAGCCGTTCCGGTTAGCCTGAATCCTGTAAAAGGATCGCCTCCTAAATTAGGGCCAAGATCAATATTCTGATAATTGAGGTTACCTGAAATAAGTGTGACAAAAACATTGGAATAGGTTCCCGGCTGTGCTTCAACTGAATACCTGGCCATCGACTTACAGGAATCTGTACATCCGTTGTGTTTCACATTTAATACAATGGTATGCGAATTGTTACCATTGTCAGTAACATTATTGATTGAGGTTGTGTAACCCTGACCATGATCTTTTACAACCTGGCAATTCTGCTGTCCGCTAGCCGAAAAAGTAGAAAATAAAAAAGAAAAGGAAAAAATTATGAGAAATAGATGTTTGTAAAATTTTTCGTTGTAGAATCTCTGTTTCATGGCAAACTCTTTTTATTGTATGAATACTTTAAGATGCATTTAATGCCGTATCCGGAGCCCCTGAAAATTTGCCTAAAAGGGAAATTGAGAATTTGAGAGTTTTACAAAAATTAAGAACTGAGTTTTACAATTATTCCGTAATACAACAATAGAAATCACAATATTTTGGCTATTTAGAATGATTCTAAGCAAAGAAACGGAATATTTGGACTGAAAGGCTGTTAACAAGGTGTTAATTAACACAATATTAACAGCAAGCTGAGCTTAAGGCGAGTTTATCTACTAATCCAACACTTCATAAACAATCACATTTTCAGCTTTGTTTTTAAGATTCACCGCCCCTACTTTACTGCAATTAAATGATTCCTTCACCTTTTCGTAAGCAGATTCGTTGATTAGAATCTGTCCAGGTCCGGCAGCAGATTGCAGCCGTTGGGCAACATTAACCGTATCGCCGATTACAGTATAATCGAGCCTGCGTAAACTGGCTGAACCAATGTTGCCCGAAATCATTTCGCCGCTATTAATACCAATTGAAACATTGGGTGTAAACAGCACGTTTTCAGAAACTGATGGTAATTTCCCGATTTGTGCACGTAATGCCAGGCAGGCATCAATTGCCCTGTCGAGGTGATAATCCCCACGAAATACAGCCATAATTGCATCGCCGATAAATTTATCAACATAGCCGCCCTGGGCAATGATTTCTTTTACCATTACTTCGAAATAGCAGTTCAGTAATTTCACAACAGTATCAGGAGACTCATTCTCGCTGATGGAGGTAAAGCTGCATATATCAACAAATACTATTGACGCATCAACCGATTCATTTGCCATAAGCGAGGCTTCAAATTCGCGGCTACCCATGAAGTTTAGAACAGTTTCGTCAACATACATTTTCAGGATGCTATTTTCCCTTATGGCTTTCAGCGTTTCGCGCATCTGAACACAATGTCTGATTGTTTTCTCCATGGTTAACGACAGGTCCTCAAAATTGATAGGCTTGGTTATAAAATCATAAGCGCCCCGGTTCATAGCGGTACGGATATTTTCCATATCGCCGTATGCCGAAACAATCACTGATTTTATAAGCGGGCTTGATTCACTAAGCCTGCTTAGCAAAGTAAGTCCATCCATTTCGGGCATGTTGATATCGCTCAGCACAATATCGATATCGGGATGAAGTTGTATTTTCGCCAATGCATCATTACCATTAACAGCAAAAACGAATTCATATTCCTGTTCGCGTATTTTCTGGCGGAATTTCTGCTTGATGAGCATTTCCAGATCGACCTCATCATCGGCTACTAAAATTTTTGCCATAAGCTTATAAATTAAATTTTTCTTTTAAAACTTTGAAATCAACAGGCTTGGTTAAAAAATCGTCGGCTCCCAGTTCTTTAGCCGTATTAAAATTCTCGGCATCGCCATAAGCGGTAATCATCATTACCACTGGTGGAGGCTTATGATATATCTGCTTAATATGCCTGAGCAACTCCAGACCACTCATCCCCGGCATATTGATATCCGATAAAATCAGTACTTTTTCGTGTTCGTGCTGGTTCAGGTATATGAGAGCATCTTCTCCCGAAAAAGCAAATGCAAATTCAAGGATTTTGTCCTTAATTTCTTTCCGGAACCGCTGTTCAAACAGTGTTTGAATATCTCTTTCGTCGTCAACAACTAGTATTTTCATCGTCAGTATTTAAACGTTTTAAATGGGTAAAATAATTGTGAATGATGAACCTTCGCCTTCTTTTGTATCTAATTTCAGTTCTCCACCATGTCCTTTGGTAACTATTTCGTAACTCATGCTTAATCCTAATCCGGTTCCCTGTCCGCTGGGTTTGGTGGTAAAAAATGGCTGGTATATTTTATCCAGTACTTTTTGAGGGATTCCGTTGCCATTATCGTCAACACTAATCATGACCTCCCCCCTGCCATCCGCGGGGAGTTTGCGGCGCGTGGTAAGTGTAATAGTGGGTTCGTAATTTCCGGCTCCAGATTTCATTTTTTCATCAACAGCGTAAAAAGCATTATTTATCAAATTCAAAATTACCCTGCCGATATCTTGTGGGATTACATTAATTTTTCCAATGCTTTCGTCAAAATCAGTTTTCAGGCTTGCATTGAATGATTTGTCTTTTGCCCGTAATCCATGATATGCAAGCCGCAGATACTCTTCAGCCAAAGCATTGATATCTGTGGGTTCTTTAGCACCGCTAGTGCTCCGGCTGTGTAAAAGCATACCTTTTACAATAGCATCGGCTCTTTTACCGTGGTGATTAATTTTTTGTTCGTTTTCCCTGATATCTTTAGCTAAAGCTTTAACTTCATCCAGATTGCCTTTTTCAACTTCCTGCTCCAATTCCTCAATCAATTCGGAGTTCACTTCTGAAAAATTATTTACGAAATTCAAAGGGTTTTGTATTTCATGTGCGATACCGGCGGTGAGTTCGCCGAGGGAAGCCATTTTTTCGGCCTGTATGAGTTGAGCCTGGGCGGAAATCAGGTCTGAGTTCTTCTTCTGTATACTTTCAAGTGCCCTGTTTTTACTATTTTCGTAAACAAGCAAGATTAAAAAAATAGTGACATTTGTCCCTACCAGGGAGCTAAAGAAAAATATTCTCTGTTTTTCCTGATCATACCCTATCGGTAATGGCCCATTGTAGGATTCATAAACTAAAAATAAGGTCGTCATCACTATTGAAATACCTACCCACCAAATGGCTGACTTTTTACCAAGAATCAACATGGCAAGTGCCGGCAATAAAAAGAATGCTGCCGGAGCAGGTGCCATTAATCCACCCTGAAAGTATGCCTGGATTATAAAGCTTACTGCATGCTGGGATAAGAAAAGGTGCGCAGCTACAGTTATTGTTAAGCCATGTTTATAAAGAAGGAGTAAAAAAATATTGATTGCCGCATTTACAAAAAGCAGATAACCTAATACCGGAATGTTAATCTCTATTGCGAGGTTAATTCCCAGCAAGTCCGACAGGGTAGCAATGAGTAAAACGGATACGAATATCTTTTCTGATCTCAGATTTGCTTCATCAGAACTAAGTCGCGCAGGCATAAAGTAATTTACAAATTTAGCTAGCATTTCCACTTGATTTTAAAAGGCCTAATAAAGTACCATGTCGTTTCCAGAGAATATAAATAAAACCACTGTCCAGCAGGAAACAGCTTACGCCAAGCAACTGAACAAACTGATTTTCAGGATAAAAGATGAACATCGAAACAGTTATTAAACCGGTGCCCAGCATCCGTGACCATGCCAGTAGCATTGAGAACTTAGCCGTATCCTTTGTTTGAAACAATAGAAAAACGCATTGCATCGACAAAATCACATTGATGATATATCCTGAATTAGCACCGATCATTGTGTCGTATCCTTCGTTCATGTATGTGAAGGTGAATAATATCCAAAAGACAAAATTGACCAGGCTAAACAGTACAAAGTGCTTTTTTGTTTCAGAATTCATTGGCTGTTTTGTGCCGTAACGAAGTACCGAAATAAAGATAAAGCAATCGAGTAAAAAAGCTGCCTGGTAGCTAAGAGAAAATAATAACCCGGTATTGGGGTGGTATATAAAACTCCAAACAAATTCCCATCCAATATTGGCTCCCGCTACATAAGCCGGCATCTCCACGAATTTTTTCTTCCTGATTTCCAGCACCAATATGGCATAGGCAACCACCCAGAACAAACATCCAACCCCATTAAAAAATAGGCCTAAAGATGAGTATTCATCAAAATTTATCAGCGGTTGAAACATGGCTTTTATTTTTTAGATCCGGTCCAGTCTGATCTCAGTGATCTGGGAATGTAAAAATTAATGATCTTTGATTTTGTCATGTGGCTGATCATATACAACGACATATGTTTGGTGAAAAACTGAAGTATCATCGCAAACACAAGGCTATGATCAAGTTTCTCCATCACATTCGCTATTCGTTTTATTTTGAGGCCCAACTTATCAATTTTACTTTGTTCAATTTTCGGAACATCCATTAAATCAGATATTTTTGAACCCATCATCATCCGAATCATTGCAATATTGCTGTCGGAACTCATGATTGCCTTCGCATTTCTGTTTTGAAATTCCAGCAGAGCTCTCATCAAAGCTGAACCCTGATCGCTGTGGGCAATCTGATGATCCAAAATACTGTAGCCTAGCTTTAGAGCATCTGCAGAATTTGCAGGAATTATATCATCATGCAGTCCAATCACATGCCCGACAACCCGCCAGCAATGAATATACGCTTCCTTTTCGACTGGTTCGAGTTTGATACCAAGTTGCTCCAAGCCTTCCAGAATTAAAGCCGAAAATGACATTAAAGTACCAGCCATATCTTCCTGGTTGATAGGTTCATCATAGTGAGCCGTATCCCAGTTTTGCTTTCGCAGATGATACCTGATAACAGCGTGTATAAGCCTGACCTTCTGTGTAGCTAGCAATCCTCTTCCATTTGGCGACAGACCGCCGGGTGACATGGCAAACACCACAAACTGGGCTGTTTCGGCAATGCGCCGCGAAAATGTATTCATTGACCCATGTTGCTCATCGAGCCTGGCAGTACGGTGCAAAACTTCGGCTCCTTTGGCACAGGCATAACATTCAGGGAGAGATTTATTAGAGAGTAATAGACTGATCCAGATGCCATGACGAATGTATACCTGCTGACCCAGATCAATTAAATCCTGGTCGGCCCAATCGGGTAAAATAGCAGTTTTGCTAAAATATTCTTTTATTTCAGCGGGAGCATCATCAGGCAGATGATCGTTATCCCTGGTTATCATCTCAAATAAATGATTGATCTGAAGCTCTTCCTTCTTCGCCATTATTATTGCAACAGTGCTGTCGGCAAAATCATCGGTTAATTTCCTTTTGCTTTCAAGAAAATCAATAGTCCAATCCTCGGAAGCTTTTGTATCCATACCTGAGATTTTTTTTAGCGCTCTTTTTTTTAGTGCCTTTGACTTTAATACAAAAGCCAGTGAAAAAAGCAGGAAAATAACCAATACAGATAAAAGCAGAATGTTTACCATACAATTTCGAATTTAAAGATTAAAAATTATTGAGTATTGGAAGAGTAAGTGTAAAATTTGTAAAGGCCGGCTTGCCTGCACCAGATTCCGGTTCAGATTCCACTTTCAATTCGCCGCCATGCGCCTTAACAATATCATAACTCAGGCTTAAACCCAGACCAGTGCCTTCACCGGTCGGTTTTGTAGTAAAAAATGGCTGAAAGATTTTATCTGCTATTTTTTGAGGAATTCCGTTTCCATTGTCAGTAACCAACAACTCAACCTTATTAATTGTTTTCATGGTTCTTACCGTAACAGTCGGCTCATAAGCCGGTCCCGAAAGCTTTTTCTTCTCACTAACAGCATAAAATGCATTGGTAATCAGGTTGAGAATCACTCTCCCAATATCCTGTGGAATAATATTTATACTCCCAATCGCAGCATCAAAATCGGTTATCAGTGTAGCATTAAATGATTTGTCTTTCGCTCTTAAACCATGGTAAGCCAATCGCAAATATTCATCGGTTAGAGCATTTATATCAGTTGGCTCTTTTACTCCACTGCTGATGCGGCTGTGTTGCAGCATTCCTTTTACAATGGCATCGGCGCGTTTGCCGTGGTGGTTAATTTTTTGTTCGTTTTCCCTGATATCTTTAGCCAAAGCTTTAACTTCATCCAGATTGCCTTTTTCAACTTCCTGTTCCAATTCATCAATCAATTCTGAGTTCACTTCCGAAAAATTATTGACGAAGTTGAGCGGATTTTGAATTTCGTGGGCAATACCGGCGGTAAGTTCGCCGAGGGAGGCCATTTTTTCGGATTGGATGAGTTGTTTTTGAGTTACCTGCAGTTCCGCCAGCGCTTCTTCGGCTCTTTGTCGGGCGGCTTTAATAGCGATCAAGTCCTCTTCGGCTTGCAATGCATGAGCTTCTGCTTTTTGAAGATCGAGAAAGCGGGTGTGTGCGAATTCAAAAACATCAGCAAAACGGCGAATGACCATTAAATCGTCCGCTGGAAGCTGTTCGTTATGAATTAATCCTAACCAGCCATGTTTAAAAAATATCAGTTGCCAAAAAACCGGATCGGGATAAATGCTCAATACATTTTCAAATTGTTCCTTGGTATAGTTGCCCATTTCCCGGTTTGCTTCTAAAAAAGCAATTCTCTTCCTGCCACTAAGCTCAGCAATAAAAAACGGGGATCCGCTATTCCATTTCGACTCCAATTCTCCGGTAAATCCTGGGATGTACTCATCTAATTTATCATACATTGCCCTGATTGAAAAGGTTTCATATACACCCTGATGGGCAGCTTCTTTTGCGCGCCATAGTTCGTATTTGTCCTGTTCCCTGTTAAAAACCATAATACTGAAACCCGTTGGGTTGATGTCCATTTTTTCAAGTTCCGAAAAGAGCAAATCGGATACATCTCCTACCTCTGAGCTCTTATGCATTGAAAGTGCGCGGGACCTTATCCTTTCCAATGCAGCTTCTATCTGAGCTTCGCGAGCCTGTGCTTCGGCTTTCTGGAGGTCGAGGAAACGGGTATAGGTTTGCTCGAAGACTTTTCCAAAGCGCATCAGCGTGGTATTATCTTCGTCGGAATAAGGAATACCCGAAAAATTCTCGATGTACAGACAAACATTGTTAAACAAAACAGTTGTTGCTGCCAGGCCGGGACAGCTTAAATAAAAATCCTTCGATGCTTCCGGTAACCCGGGAATATATGATAAAAGCTCCTGATAAAATTTATTCTTTTGTTCAAAATTCAAAGTGGTGACAAAAAAACCTGCACCTTTTTCTTTTGCTTCATTAAATTGACTGGCCCAAACCGACTCAAAATAAGGATGTGTTATTTTAGAGGGAATGTTCTGTTCATCAGCGATCCAAAAATTCCAATCACCTTTTGGTTTATAATCAACAACAAAACCTGCATGGTCGAGATTAATTTTTGACTGAAGGAGTTGCTGATAAACCAGTTTGATTACTTCTTTGAGCTCCTCACTTTTCTGCATTCCAATTGAACGGCTTCTAACTCTTTCCAATGCGGCTTCAATATGTGCTTCGCGTGCCTGTGTTTCTGCTTTCTGCAGGTCGAGAAAACGGATATAAGCCTGGTTGAATGCAATGGTAAAACGACTGATGATATCCTGCTGCTCTTCCGGTAAGGGTTCGAAACTGCCGGTTACGAGTGAACCAAACTGATCGGAAGAACCGGAGAGATGCACCTGTTTCGCGGCGGCCATAAATGCTTTTACGGGCTCCGGTAATCTCGTTAATTCTGTTTTACTGAATCCAAAGCGGTCCCAGTCTCTTTTTTCTTTTCCCTGGAACAGGTATGTCCATTTTTTCTTCTGTTGCTTGCAATAATCGAGGTACATGAGGTGAGAGGGATGCTCATTCATTTGAACAAAAAAACCATTCTCCGCCAACAGGCCTTCTTGTCCGGCCATCCACCAGGTGATGCCTTTGTTCTCATGGTTTACTATCATTAGAAAACACCTGTCGAGTCGGGCATCCAGTTTTGTCAGTTCCTGGTACAATACAAAAATTAAACTACTGAGTTCCTCAGATTGCCGCATGGCCATGGCTCCCGCCCTTACCCTTTCCAATGCCAGTTCAATTTGTGCTTCCCTCGCCTGCTCTTCGGCTTTCTGAATATCGAGGAATCTTCGGTAAGCCAGATCAAACACATTCCTGAAACGCTTGAAAAGACTGATTTCTTCATCGCTTAAAGGAACATAGGTTGACATGCCCAAAGCAACAGGACCTAGTGAGTAAAAATAATAATTGAGGGATTGGGCGTTCTCCAAATAACTATCTGCAAACTGGTTGGTGGTTTTTTGGTATTCATACCAGTCTGATACTTCTTTCCCGGTTAATGCCTCGGCAAAAAGTTCTTCTGCACCTTGCAGCATTCGATTGGCAAATAAACTCTGCAATTCGTGATTTTTATAATCAACTTCTGTAACCAGAAGCTTGTCATGCTTTGCATAATATTCATAATTGAGATACGTGCCTTTGTCTTCATAAATAATGGCAGTTTGCACATTTCGTATTTCTTTGATGCCCAGGCTTTCGGATTGCTGCGAAATTACCTGGCACACTTCCAGCATATCGTCCGGCTTACGCATACCCATGGCCACAGTCCGCACTTTTTCGAGTGCAGTTTCAATTTCAAGTTCACGGTTTTTATTTTCCAGTTCAACCGTCCTGGTTTTTACCGCTTCCTGCAGCTTTGCATTTTCAGCCTTCAATGAATCAATTGAAAAAGCTTCGCCTTCCATGGCTTTCATATCTGGGTATGAACCATGCTGATGCAAAGCAATCCAGCCGGTATCAGTCTTCTCCAGAAGCGATGACATTCGGAAAGGGCCATATAAAGTCCATTCACCCTCTATTTTTACAAAGAGATCAGTGAACTCATTCACCATCATATATTCGCCATAAGGGATCACCTCAATTTCACGGTTGCGAATTTCCACTGTCCCAAGCATCTGGTCCATGATGCTGTTGGTGTAGTCAATAATTTCCTGCTTGCTGTTCCATATCTCCTCCTTTGTGCCTCCTATATTGCGATAATCGTCACGGATAAAAGTGGCCCAGGTTTCTATATCACCTTTTAAATAAAGGGCCCAATAGGTATCGAGCCATTGAGCTAATTCCTCTTTTAATTCTGCGGTTACATTCATCCGTTAATTGTATTTATGGGTAATTGAATACTAAACTCAGTTCCTTAACCTTCTTTGGTAGCTACTTTCATCCCAATAGCTATTGGGACCCCGCCATGTTTATATTGGTATGGCAATTGTAAATTCTGTCCCTTCATTTTCTTTTGTATTTACTTTTAACTCCCCCCCATGTGCTTTTACAATATCGTAAGCCAAAGAAAGTCCTAAACCAGTTCCCTGCCCGGTTGGCTTGGTTGTGAAGAAGGGCTGGAAGATTTTGTCCAGTAATTTTTGAGGGATGCCGGGGCCGTTATCTTTTACTGATATTTTAACGCTCCTCAGTCCTCCACCTGCAGACGGAGGTATTACCAACTCCGTAGAAATCGAGACGGTTGGTTCGTAGTTTTCAAACCCTTGAAGGGTTTTGATCCCTTCAAGGGTCTGTAACTTCTTTTTTTCAGCTACCGCATAAAAAGCATTGGTAATCAAATTTAGAATGACCCGGCCAATATCCTGTGGAATGATATCAATTTTACCAATACTTTCATCAAAATCCGTATTTAAAGTTGCATTAAAGGATTTGTCTTTTGCGCGAAGACCATGATAGGCCAGTCGTAAATATTCATCTGCCAAAGCATTGATATCGGTTGGCTCCTTAACTCCGCTGCTGCTGCGGCTGTGCTGGAGCATGCCTTTTACAATGGCATCGGCGCGTTTGCCGTGGTGGTTTATTTTTTGTTCGTTTTCCCTGATATCTTTAGCCAAAGCTTTAACTTCATCCAGAT